>NZ_JBTNDB010000010.1:0-110662 GCF_054511175.1 Arthrobacter sp. Sr24
GCTTCCTTCCCACCCCACCTCACGGTGACGCAGTTGCCATTGACTAGGTCTTAAACCACCTTCTCGACCAGAGGACTTTCACCTCCAAGCAAATGCCCATGCTGGGCGTACTGAAAAAAGCACCCATCCACCAAAGGTGAACGGGTGCTTTTTTGTAAAGAAAGAAGATTTACTTCTTGTTACGACGCTGGTGACGCGTCTTGCGAAGCTGCTTGCGGTGCTTCTTCTTGGACATCCGCTTGCGGCGCTTCTTAACTACTGAACCCATGAAAGTTCCTCACAAACTGCATAGAACAACCTCGAATGAGGCCGTAAACGATTAGGTCGACCGATCTCAGGAATCGGTCAAAGCCGAAAATGGATCTTTCCTAGGGTACCGCCTTTACCCTGTATGCGCCGAACCGGGGTTAGTATGCGGACCTGTGCCATCCACCACTGCCTGGCGCAAATAACTTTCGTCGGCGTTCACTGGGACCCGATATGACCTTCCGAAGCGCACTGCGGGCAGCTCGCCAGCATGCACCCTACGGTAGATGGTCATCTTCGAAACACGCATGAGTTCGGCCACTTCTTGCACTGTCAAGAAGTGAACATCGGAGAAATTCTGCTCCTGCGTCATGGTTGCCTCGGTATTCACTTTCCCTAAAATGACGGCTCCTGGCGGCTTGTGCGCCTTCTGCCCGTAGCGCTAACTCTAGGGGCAGAAGGCGGCTTCGGGGAAGTCTTCACCGCCGTATGAAGCCAAAGCTTAGGCCGTCGCTGCACCCGTGCGGCGGGCGCGTGAAGCGTCGGCCAGCTTGGATAGGACGTCTGCTGTGACGTCCCAATCCATGCACGCATCCGTGACGCTTTGGCCGTACACCAGCTCGGCAGTGCCCGCAGCAACAGCTTCCACCTTCAGGTTCTGGGCACCGCCCACCAGGAAACTTTCGAGCATGACGCCGGCAATGGTGTGTGCGGAATCGTCGCCAGATTCCAGCTGGGCACCAATTTCAAGGGCCACTTCTGCTTGGCGGTGGTGGCTCTTTCCCGAGTTGGCGTGACTGGCATCCACGATCAGACGCGGGTTGACGCCTGCGCCAGCGGCTTTCTCCGAGGCCACAGCCACATCGGCCGCCTTGTAGTTGGGACCCTTGCGGCCACCGCGCAAAATCACATGAGTATCCTGGTTGCCAGCCGTGCTGACCAGGGAGGCACGGCCGTTGCCGTCAATACCGAGGAAAGACTGCGCAGCGCTGGCCGCATTGCACGCATCCAGAGCAACTTGCAGGTCACCGTCAGTGCCATTCTTGAAACCGATGGGCATGGACAATCCGGAGCTGAGCTGGCGGTGAATCTGGCTTTCGGTGGTCCTGGCCCCAATGGCGCCCCAGGAAATCAAATCTGCCGTGTACTGCGGGCTGATCGGTTCAAGGAATTCGGTGCCCGTGGGCAGACCCAATGCGGCCACGTTCAGCAGGAATTCGCGCGCCATTTCCAGACCGGTCGCGACATCGTGGCTGCCATCGAGTGCAGGATCGTTAATGAGACCCTTCCAGCCCACCGTGGTGCGCGGCTTTTCGAAGTAGGCGCGCATGACAATGAGGAGGTCTTCCTCGTGGGCTTTGGCGGTTTCGGCCAGAAGGGCGGCGTATTCCAGCCCTGCCTTGGTGTCATGGATGGAGCAGGGGCCCACCACCACCAGAAGCCTGTCATCGAGGCCGTCCATGATGGCCCGGACCTGATCACGGCCACGTTCGACGACGTTAGAGGTGTGAGCGTCCAGCGGCAGCTTTTCTGCCAGCTGGGCAGGTGACGGCAGTTCGGTGAACTGGCTGACGCGCAGATTTGCTGTTGTAGCTGTTGCGCTTGTTGCGGGGGTTTCGGTGGCTGCGGTGATGCTCATGGGGAGAGTTTCCTTTTACGAAGCTGGCAGCGAGCCCCTTTTCAGAAACCCGCCTGGAAATGGCGAAGGACAGAGAAAAGATTCTCTGTCCTGTTGGCTCTGAAGGTGATGGGATGCGTGTCAGTTAGACGCGGGCCCCTCCAGAGCCAACGAAAAATACGCATACCAACGGTTTGTCATGTCCACACCATATGCCGATGTTTATGCGGCCAGCAAATCGGCCACGTAATGAAGCTGGCGGACCCAGTGATGTTCCTGGCCACCTTCGTGATTATTGAAACGGTAGTACTCCATGTTTTTAGCCGGTTGCAGCGCAGCGTGGCGGCCGTAGGCGTTGTAAGAGCCATAGACGGTCGATGGCGGGCAGACATCATCCAGACCTGCGCAGGAATACAGCGCGGGGGCGGTGCAGCGGCGGGCGAGGTGCACGCCGTCGTAATAATTCAGCACCTCTAAGCTGCTCTCGTAGGAGGTGCGGTGACGCTTGTGAAAGGCGGCAATTTCTGGGTACGGGCCGCGGACAGCGAGGTCAATCGAGCGCGAGAAGTCCTGCAGAAAGGGGACATCGGGCATGGTGGCAATGACACCGTCGAGCCTGCCAGCGGCGAGGCCTGCTGCCGCGATCGCGAGCCCACCGCCTTGGCTGATGCCGGTAACTATGACCTTGTTTTCATCGATTTCGGCGTGAGATTGTGCCGCTTCAATGGCACGGAAGGAGTCAACGTAGGCGCGGCGATAGTAGTAGTCCTCACGGCTGCCAATGCCTCGGGTCATGAGGCCCGGATGGGCCACTCCCCCGGCGGACGGGTGCGGGTCCGGGGTGTCCCCCAGTATTCCGCCGTAGCCTTGGCCGCGCGTGTCCATGATGAAATGCGCGTAGCCGGCCTGCGCCCAGGCTGTGTCCTGCTGGACTAGCCCGCGTCCACCGGAATAGCCGATGTACTGGACCACCACGGGCAGCTTTTCACCGGGGGTGCGGTTCGCCGGAAGGTGCAACCAACCCTTGATCTCGTCCCCGCCGAATCCTGCGAAACGAGCGTCAAAACTATCGATGAGCGGCAGCAAGTTCTCCACCGGCTCAAAGCTGGCGGCCAGCTCAAAGCTGCGGGCCTGCGCAATGGTGTCATCCCAGAAAGAGTCAAAGTCTTCCGGCGCGGTGGCAGTGGATTCGTGGCGTTCCAGTTGCTCCAAGGGCAGGTCGAACAGTGGCATGGAGATACTCCGCTTCGGTCGATTTCCGGCGTCAGCGCCGGACAGTACTTTCCGAAGACATCCTATGTCCTACTTGCCGAAAATGGGCGCCCTTGTGCCAACTTTCTGAATTCGGTTAACGAATTGAGCGGGGTTGCTGGCAGGGCTGGGCCGCCAGGGCTGCCAGGGCTGCCGGTGGGGCAGCCCTGGACAAGCTGCGTTAGCAGCACTGGCGGCCACTACTAGCCGCCAGTGGGCAGCTAACGCAGCTGTTTACCGAAGCGGGTTGAAGTGCCGCATGGTCGCTGGCCGTGTGCCGCCAGTCAGCTCCGCAGCGACCATCTTGCCTGTAAGCGGACCCAGCGCGATCCCCCACATGCCATGACCGCCAGCGACGTGGACGCGCGGAGATCGCGTGGCTCCCACCAGCGGGAAACCGTCGGTGGTGCAGGGCCGGGATCCCACCCATTCCTCGGCGCGATCCTCCCAGTTAATCCCGGTGAACATGGGTGAGGCCGCCTCTACGATGGCCTTGATGCGCCTCGGATCCAGGGGCGCATCGGGATCTCTGAACTCCATCATTCCGGCCACCCGGAACCTATCGCCCAGCGGGGTGCAGGCCACTCGTTGGGCGGGAAAGTAGATGGGGTGGCTGGGCATGGATTCGGGGATCACCGTGAAGCTGTAACCGCGACCGGCCTGAACCACTCGCTTGACACCAAATTTGCTCGCTAGCGATCCCAGCCAGGCACCCGTGGCGAGGACGACGGCGTCGGCCGTCAGGGAGCGGCCTTCCGAGCCGATTACTTCGACGCCTGTTCCGGTGTCACGGACGTCCATGACATTGAAGGACTTAACCAAGGTGGCGCCGCGGGCAATCACCGAATCGGCGAGTGAGTGCATGAAAGTGGGCGGGTCAATGAAGCGCTGGTTGCTGATTTCAATCCCAGCCACCACACCGGCACCTAGGGTGGGCTCCAGCTCGCGGATTTGCTCGCCGGAGATGAGGTTGAAGTCCACCGTGCCACCGGTTTCGCGGATCACATGGAATTCCTTCACCAAAGCGTCGCGGTCTTTCATCGAGGCAAAGCCTGTCAGGAAGGGAGTTGCCTCGTGGGTTGGCTCGGCAACACCGTGACTGCCGGCCGCTATTTCGGCAAAGGCGTCTATCCCGGAACGGCCTAGCTCAGCGAAGACTGCCATGGCTGCGCGCCACTTTCCCGGCGTGCAGTTACGGGCAAACCCGAGCAGGAATTTTAAGAGCGACGGGTCGGTGGAGAAGGGAATATACAGCGGCGACGCCGGATTCAGCATGGCTTTGAGTCCGTAAGTGAGCACGGAGGGTTCACTCAGGGGCAACGTCAGTGCTGGCGTAAGCCATCCCGCGTTCCCCCATGAGGAGCCCGAGGCCACGCCCTCACGGTCCACGACGGTGACCTTGACTCCCCGCTCCTGTAAATACCAGGCAGTAGATAGCCCAATGATTCCCGCACCAACAACCACTACATGCTCAGGCGCCTTTGCACTGACCACGATTCACTCTCCTCGCGCGTTGGTCGGCCCCTTTTTGCGCCGACACTATTCCCAGCGTAGCCGTGTTTCTCTGAGCCGTGGATAACGGCCCCGGACCACCCCTACGGCAAGGCTTTAACCTCAACCCTGTTGCCACCGAGGCGAAAGATACCAACCCCTTCCTGAGGGCCATTCTTGCGGGAGCGGGAGACCTCAAATGCCAGCAATGGGACGCTCATTTTCTCAGTCATGGCAGCTTCCCGCCTGCCGGACGGTCAATGGGGCATAATGAAGAATTAGCAAGAATGAATCGATACAATATATTTTTGACGGCCCGTTCGCGCTCGGCGACGACTGTTGCTGACTTAGCTATCTCAGTAGTTCGCGCAGCCAACACCGCACCCTCCCCGCTATTAACTCTTCCCCCTGCCGCCCAACATCATGCAAGGAACCTTCATGCTCCATGTTTCGCTTCAGCCACCCGAACCTCCCCTGGCGGGCCATCTCCGGATGGGAACTGGCAGCCCGAACCCGGGCGGCAAAAAACAGGACGTCGCACTAGCCGGTGGCATCCACACCAACAGTCAGCACCTGGTCAAGTACGGCAAAGCGTGGTTCCCCATCATGGGCGAATATCACTACGGCCGGCAGGATCGAGCACACTGGAAATCTGGGCTGGAACGTATGAAGCAAGGCGGCATCACGGTGGTCTCCACCTATGTCTTCTGGCATCACCATGAAGAACGCCGTGGCCAATTCCACTGGTCAGGTAACCGCAATCTCCGCGCTTTCGTGGAACTGTGCGAGGAGTTGGACCTAGACGCTGTGGTTCGCATTGGACCGTGGGTCCACGGCGAAGCCCGCAACGGCGGATTCCCGGATTGGCTCCAGGAATTACCCATCGAGCACCGCAGCAACGATCCCGAATATCTGATGCACGTCAAGCCATTTTTTGCCGAGATTGCGCATCAGCTCAGGGGCTTGTATAGCGGACACGGAAACAGCACCGACAGGAACAGCGGAGACAAAGACACCGGCGAGAACGGCGGCCCCATCGTCGCCATCCAGTTGGAGAACGAGCTCTACGACCAGCCCGAACACATCCTCACGCTCAAACAAATGGCCACCAGCCTCGGCATGACTCCCCCGCTATGGACGGCAACGGCGTGGGGCGGCGACCAGCTTCCTGCCGGCGAGGTACTCCCGCTTTACGGCGGCTACCCCGAAGCATTTTGGGAGGATGCGCATCCCGGTTGGGCTCGTGGCAGCCGCAAGCACTACTTTTTCAGCAACATCCGCGATGACCACTCCATTGGCGCGGACCTGCGCTCCACCGCGGCCAGCGATGAGGACAGCGACGATGCCCTGTATCCGTACGCCACGTGCGAGCTCGGCGGCGGCATGCCCTCGGCCTATCACCGCCGCCCCATCATCCCCGCTCAGGACGTCGCGGCGCTTGCCCTGTCGAAGATTGGCAGCGGCTCCACGTGGCAGGGCTATTTCATGTACCACGGCGCCACTCAGGGCATGGGGCAGGATTCCACCTTGCAGGAGTCTCAAGCCACCGGTTATCCCAACGATCTGCCCGTCATGAGCTACGACTTTCAGGCGCCGCTGGGTGAGTACACTCAGGTCCGCGAGTCCTATCACCGGCTACGCGCGCAGCATTTGTTTCTCGCCGAGGCTGGCGAGCAACTGGCCACCATGCCGATGACCCTGCCCGCCAGTGTCCCAGAAGGGCTCGATGACACTCACACCGTCCGGTGGGCCGTGCGCAGCGACGGGCACAGCGGTTTCATTTTCGTCAACAATTACCAGCCGTCAACCGACGCACTCCCCGCTCATGACGGGGTGCAGTTCAGCCTCACGCTAGCCAATGACGAACACCTCGTGGTGCCCAGCCAGCCCATGAACCTCCCGGCCGGGGCGCACTTCATCTGGCCGTTCAACCTGCCCTTGGGCGGCGGCGTTACCCTCCTGAGCGCCACAGCACAGCTCATCACGAGCCTGCCAACCGAAGCCGGGATCTGCCACGTCTTCTCCCGCACCTCCGGCATTGCCGCTGAGTTTGTGGTGCAGCTTCCCGCGGACGACGGCGGCCCGCACCGCACGCTCCGACCGCACGTTCCGCTGGGGTCAGCTCATGTGCTGCTGCAGCTCACCGACGGCGTCAGCGTGCTGCTCGTGGATGAAGCAGCCGCATTGCGCCTCTGGAAGGTGGAATTTGCGGGTAGAGAGAGAATCGTCCTGGCCGATTCCTTGGTGGTCTCCGATCGAGAACTTCTGCTCGATGCCGCCCCTGAACAGGTGGTGGGTTTCTTCCCGCCCCTCGAACAGCTGCGGGTGACCGCAGAAGCTCCACTGCTGACGGCGAGAATTGACCGGGCACCGAATCGGGGCCCCTTCAGCACGTTCTCAGTGACCGTCCCAGCGGCTCCACTCGAAACGGCTCTGGACGTGCGGCTGGAAAAAGCAGCTGCCGGACCCGCGCCCATCCGCGCTGGTGGCCTCCACCAGAGGGCATCGGCACCTGTGGACACGGACTACATTAACGCTGCACACTTCCACATCAAGTTCACGCCCGAAGAGCTGGCCACCGGCCCCGACAATCTGCTCCGTATCGACTGGACGGGCGATTGCGCACGCGCATACGTCAACGGCCAGCTCATCTCCGACAACTATTGGAACGGCTTGCCGTGGGACATTGACCTGAGCGCTCACCGTGAAGACCTACTGCGCCACGGTCTGAGCATCCAGGCTTTCCCCTTCAACCCCGAGGCCGCCATCTACGTCGAGGAGTCCATCCGCCCCCGGACCACCACACTCGAGATCCACACCGCGCGCATTCTGCACCGCCAAAAAATTCAACTCTCGGCAGGCTGAAGGCAACCTCCTGCCGCAGCACTTGGGCACTATTAGTGCTGTGGCAGGTACTGGATTCCAGGCTGGCTCGCGGCAATAATCGCGCGCAAATCGGTGAGTGAACTCGGGGCAGCACCGGCGGCCCGCGCCTGAGCGAGCACGTTGCCTAGAGCAGTGGCCTCTACCGGTCCGGCCACCACCGGCAGCGACGTTGCGTTGGCTGTGAGCTGACAGAGCAATTCATTTTGCGAGCCACCGCCCACAATGTGGATCACATCGACGCTCTTTCCAGACAGCTCTTGGGCCTGCATCAGAGTTTCTGCATAGGCGGCAGCCAGGCTGTCCAAAATGCACCGCACGACGGCGGCTGGCTCGACGCCCAGCGCCCCTCCCCTTGCGTGCACCGCGGCACGGATGCGCTGTGGCATGTTTCCGGGGGCGATGAAGTCCGCCGAATCCACGTCAATTCGCGGCCCGCCAGCAGGCTCAGCCGCAGCGGCAGCCAACAACTCAGGCAAGTCCAACAGCTTAGGCAAGGACAGCGTGGCGGAGGAGGCGCTGGAAGCCGGAGTCCCGGCGTCGTACGCTTCCTGCTCCCAGGTCCGCATTGACTCGCTCAGCAGCCAGAGCCCACCTACGTTGCGCAGGTAGCGAATGGTGCCATCCACGCCGCGTTCATTGGTGAAGTTCGCCAGCCGGCTCGCCTCACTCAGGACAGGATTAGCAAGCTCAACCCCCACCAGCGACCATGTGCCGGAGGAGATGTAGGCAAAGTTGGGGCCAGTGGCAGGAACGGCAGCTACGGCAGAGGCGGTGTCGTGCGAACCAACCGCCACCACCTTTGTAGTGACCGGAAGAGAGGTCTGAGCGGCAATTTCAGGGCGCAAAGTACCGATGGTTTCACCGGGCTCGATCAGCGGCGGGAACAACTCCGCCGGCAAGTCCAGGGCTGCCATAAATTCCGTGGCCCACTCCCCCGCCACCGCGTCAAAGAGACCCGTGGTAGAGGCGTTGGTGGACTCGGTCCGGCGCGCACCACTTAGTTTGTAGGCCAAGAGATCCGGGATCAGCAAAGCTTGCTGGCCGGCCAGATCCGGCTCCGCCGCCACTTGGTAAAGCGTGTTGAACGGCAGATGTTGCAGCCCTGTGGTGGCATAGAGCTGCTCCGTGGAGATCCGTTCGTGAACGCCAGCTACCTGGGTTGCGCCCCGCCCGTCGCGGTAGCTGAAAGGCTGGCCGGTGAGATCACCCGCAGCATCGAGCAGGCCATAATCCACAGCCCAGGTATCGATGCCGATACTCTCGATGACTCCATTTGCTGCGGCAGCAAAATCCGCGGCTTTGCGCAGGCCCGTGAGGACCTCGGCGAAGAGCCCGTCAAAGTTCCAGTGCAGGCTGCCGTCACGTTCAATAACGCCGTTGGGAAAGCGGTGCACCACATGCAGCTGCGCAGCTCCGGCGCCAACTTCACCAACAATGACGCGTCCGGAGGATGCACCAATGTCGACGGCGGCGAACAACGCAGACGATGTAGCTTCCGAGGCAAGCTCAGGCACCGCTTCCCCAACACCACTCATCGCAGGAAGGCTGCGGCTACGCCGGCGTCCACGGGGATGTGGAGTCCGGTGGTGTGGGAGAGTTCTGCACTGGTGAGTACGGCGGCGGCGTTGGCCACGTTTTCTGGCAGGACTTCACGCTTGAGCAGAGTCCGCTGAGCGTAGTATTCACCCAGGTTTTCCTCGTCCACACCGTAAACCGCGGCGCGCTTGGCACCCCAACCGCCGGCGAAGATACCGGAGCCTCGGACCACGCCGTCGGGGTTAATACCGTTGACACGGATCCCGTATTCACCGAGTTCAGCGGCGAGCAGGCGCACCTGGTGAGCCTGATCAGCCTTGGTCGCTGAGTAGGCGATGTTGTTAGGGCCCGCGAACACCGAGTTCTTGGAGGAGATGTAAATGATGTCTCCACCCATGTCCTGTGCGATCAGGACCTTCGCCGCAGCCTTGGAAACCAAGAAGGAACCCTTGGCCATGACGTTGTGCTGGAGATCCCAATCCTTCTCGGAGGTTTCCAACAACGGCTTGGAGATAGACAAACCGGCGTTATTGACCACCAGATCCAGCCCACCAAAAGCCAGCACGGCGGCGTCAACAGCGCCCTGCACAGCAGCCTCATCCGTGACATCGGCACGGATACCGATGGCCACAGCCGGGCCACCCAATTCCAGCGCAACGGCCTGAGCTGCTTCCAGGTTCAAATCTGCAATAACAACGCAGGCACCCTCCGCCGCGAGACGCGTGGCAATGGCCTTACCAATGCCTGAGGCGGCACCGGTCACCAAAGCAATACGGGTCGCATGCGACTTCGGCTTGGGCATCCGAGCCAGTTTGGCTTCTTCCAACGCCCAGTACTCGATGCGGAACTTCTCCGCCTCATCAATCGGCGCATAAGTCGAGAGCGCCTCAGCGCCGCGCATGACGTTGATGGCGTTGAGGTAGAACTCGCCCGCCACGCGTGCGGTCTGCTTATTGGCACCGTAGGAGAACATGCCAACACCGGGCACCAGCACAATGGCCGGGTCAGCGCCACGCATGGCCGGTGAATCCGAAACAGAATTGCGGTCATAGTAGGCCGCGTAATCGGTGCGGTACTCGGCGTGAAGTTCCTTCAGGCGTGCAATGGAATCTTCCACGGAAGCATCTGCTGGCAGATCCAGGATGAGCGGCTTGACCTTGGTCCGCAGGAAGTGATCCGGGCAGCTGGTCCCTAGTGCTCCCAAGCGCGGGTGCTCGGCGGATGCCAGGAAGTCCAGAACTGCGGCGTCATCATTGAAGTGACCCACAGCGGCCTTATCCATCGAGGCCAACCCACGGATAGTTGGTGCCAGTGCAGCAGCCTTGGCCAGACGCTCAGCCTCGGGCAACGCACCGTAGCCGGGCAGGTCCGCGCCGAAGGGGTCCTTGTGGCCGTTCGCGGCAATGAAGTTCTCTGCTGTTTCAATCATCCACAGCGAGTTAGCCTCGGCCTCTTCACTCGTGGCGCCCCACGCCGTAATGCCGTGACCGCCCAAGATCACGCCAACAGCTTCCGGGTTTCCGGCCTTGATCGCAGCAATATCCAGACCCAGCTGGAAACCAGGACGACGCCACGGCACCCACGCCACCTTGGCACCAAAAATCGTGGCCGTGAGTGCTTCACCATCAGCGGCAGTGGCAATCGCGATACCAGAATCCGGGTGCAAATGATCCACATGAGCGGCATCGACGAGGCCGTGCATGGCCGTATCAATCGAGGGCGCAGCACCGCCCTTGCCATGCAAGCAGTAATCGAAAGCTGCCACCATCTCATCTTCACGCTCAACACCCGGGTACGTGTTAACCATGGCTCTCAAACGGTCCAGGCGCAGCACCGCCAAACCGGATTCCTTCAACGTACCCAAGTCTCCGCCGGATCCCTTGACCCAGAGAAGCTCCACGTCCTCACCCGTCACAGGATCAACAGCGGTGCCCTTGGCAGAGGTGTTGCCACCGGCGTAATTGGTATTGCGCTTATCCGCGCCCAAACGATTCGATCGTGAAATCAGCTGTGCCACCGTGTCGGCGCCGGTCTGTGCAGTGGCGGGGGCCGCCGTCGTGCTCGTTGCTTCAGTCATTTTCATGCTCCCCAACCGGCCTGGGTTCCGCCCACGCGCTCTTCGTTGATCTTCTTCTGGTAACCGCTGGCAGCAAATTCGGCCAGCGGATTTGCGGGCAGGCCGCGGGATTCACGCCATGATGCCAGTGTTGGGCGAACATCGGTGTAGAAAGCGTCAGAGAAGATCTCATTCGCTCCCAGAACATCTCCGGCGTTCTGCGCTTCGGTCAGGGCAACGCGGTCCACCAGCAATGCACGGGCCGTCATTTCCTGCACGTTGAGCACGGAGCGGATCTGGCCGGGGATCTTCTCCTCCAGGTTGTGGCACTGATCCAGCATGAGAGCCACGCCGGAGTCTGCGCCCAAACCATCGCCACGGATTACTTCATACATGATGCGGAAGAGCTGGTACGGATCGGCGGCGCCAACAATCAGGTCATCGTCGGCGTAGAAGCGCGAGTTGAAATCGAAGGAGCCAAGCTTGCCCAGGCGTAGCAACTGAGCCACGATGAACTCAATGTTGGTGCCGGGGGCGTGGTGGCCGGTGTCGAGGCAAACCAGCGCCTTCTCGCCCAAAGCCAATGTCTGAGCGTAGGAAGTACCCCAGTCCGGGACATCCATATGGTAAAAAGCCGGCTCAAAGAACTTGTATTCAAGCACCATGCGCTGGTTATCGCCGAGGCGCGCATAGATTTCCTGCAACGACTCCGCGAGGCGATCCTGACGGCCGCGCATATCGCCCTGTCCCGGGTAGTTGGTGCCGTCGGCGAGCCAGATCTTCAAGTCACGGGAGCCGGTGGCGTCCATGACATCAATGCACTCAAAGTGGTGATCAATGGCTTGGCGACGAACCGCCGCGTCCACGTGAGTCAACGAGCCGAACTTGTAAATATCATCTTGGAAGGTGTTTGAGTTCACGGTTCCCAGACCAACGCCCTGCTCCGTGGCGTAGGCGTTGAGGGCGTCATAATCTTCCACCTTGTCCCACGGGATGTGGAGGGCAACCAGCGGGGCCAAGCCGGTGAGCCTATTGACTTGAGCGGCGTCGGCGATCTTCTCTTCAATGGTGCGGGGCGTACCCGGGGTACCAAACACTTTGAAGCGGGTACCGGAGTTGCCATACGCCCACGAGGGCACCTCAATAGCTAGATCATCTAGGCGGTTCAGCGCCGTTGCCATATCCGTCATTTGTTGATTCCTTCTACATCGTTGCCAGCCGTTGCCAGCTGTTGTTCAAGATTAAAAACTTCTTCCAGCACAATGAACCCTTCATCGGGGTTGGTGTCCGACGCCGGGAAGAGACTTGCCATTTCGGCCTGCCACCGGGCATTGACTTGGGTCAGGGCCATCCGGGCGCGTGCCGCATCAAGGTCATCGCAGTCCACGAAGCCAATCAGGAGCCCGTCCGCACCTAGGTGCAGCGTGTAGTCATTCCAGCCAGCAGCCTTGAGTTCCCGGAGCATTTCTGGCCACACCGCCGCGTGCCGTTTTTTGTACTCGATCAGGTTCTTGGGATCGACTTTGGACCGAAAGCAGACTTTCACGGCACTCCCACTCTTGAAACGATTCATTGTTACGATTCAAAGTACACTTGCATGCAAAGTGATGTCAACCATGGTCCTGCAGGAAACTGCGGCCTGAACCTCGAATCTGGAGTACTACATGCGGTCAGCAAGCATCAAGGATGTTGCAAGCCATGCCGGTGTTGCCGTGGGCACCGTTTCTAATGTCCTGAACTACCCTGGCCGCGTAGCCCAGAAGACCCGCGACCGTGTGCTGGATTCAATTTCCGAACTTGGTTTTGTCCGTAATGACGTGGCCCGCCAGTTGCGGGCTGGCCACAGCCGCACCATTGGACTCATCGTCTTGGACATTGGTAACCCCTTCTTCTCATCGGTATCCCGCGCCGCGGAAGACTCGGCCGCGCAGGGCGGCAACGCTGTGGTTCTTGGCAATAGTGGCCACGACAGTCAACGCGAAGGGCACTACATTGAGCTCTTTGAGGAGCAGCGCGTCCAAGGGCTGCTCATTTCCCCTGTCGAGGAGAATTCCAAGCGCCTGACCGCCCTCTCGGAGCGCGGAACAAAGGTGGTGCTGGTGGACAGCACCTCAAGCACCGGCGAATTCAGTTCCGTCTCTACCGACGATATTTCCGGCGGTTACATGGCTACCCAACATTTACTGAACATCGGCCGCCGAAAACTCGCGTTCGTAGCCGGACCGCAGCAATTCCACCAGGTCACGGACCGCCTCGCAGGCGCCAGACGCGCCGTTGCCGAGGTAGCCAGCGCCACACTTGAAGTTCTGCAAGCCAGTGACCTGACGGTTCTGGCCGGACGCGAAGTAGGAGACTCCCTCGCAGAACGCGAGCCTAGCGAACTGCCCGATGGATTATTTTGCGCCAACGATTTGCTCGCCCTAGGGGTCATGCAGTCACTGACCATGCTGCGCACCTTGCGGATTCCCCAAGACGTTGCGCTAGTTGGTTATGACGATACTGATTTTGCCGCCTCAGCCGTGGTTCCGCTGACCTCCATTCAGCAGCCCACTGCCTTGATCGGGCGCACAGCCATTGAGCTCCTCACCGAGCAAGTCGAAAACCCCAAGGCACAACCCCGCGCCGTGGTCTTCAAGCCTGAATTGATAGTGCGGGCCAGCACCCTCGGGTAGCCACTCACAGCCACTTTCTTCACGAGTCCATCGAGACTATCGAGACTATCGAGTCCATTACGCGCGTTGCGCCCGCCGCGCCTGCTCCGCTCGCAGGTCTTTCGCCCCACCTTCATGGCCCCGGCAGGCCTCACATGGTCCAACTAAAAATGTGGCGTTGACCACCTCCATCCATTTTTGATACGTTTCATATCAGCATGAAGGCCACGCCTTCTGCTCACACGCTAAGGGCCCCAAGTAGCAGCTTTGGCCCCCGCTTCTGAGTTACCCACACTCTCCCGGAACACACCTCAAAAGGATTCTCGTCATGGCCAGCACGGAACACTCCGCTTCCCCACAAGCTCCAGCGACCCGCGTTGCGCTGGTGGGGGTACATGGCTTTGGTACTCACCATTTGGTCAATCTTGACCGGCTCGCGGCGGCAGGTCTCGTGGAACTGGTGGCTGTTGCCGATCCCAACCCGCCGGCTCCGGGCCGTTTGGCGGAGCATGTGGCAGTCTTCAATGACTTGGAGCAGTTACTGGCTGCCGGGACGGCACCGGAAATCATCATCATCGCCACCCCCATCCAGACCCATGCCACGCTGGGCTTGGTAGCGCTGGCATCGGGCGCCGATGTCTATTTGGAAAAACCCACAGCAGCTTCCATGGCCCAATTCCAGGAACTACGTGAAGCTGCCGCGCAAGCAGGCAAGGCTGTCCAGATCGGCTTCCAATCGTTGGGCTCACTTGCCCTGCCGGCACTGGCTACTTTAATAGCCGACGGCGCTCTGGGCACCATCCGCGGCTACTCCGCGTCAGGTATGTGGGTGCGCGACAAGGCTTACTACCAACGTTCCCGCTGGGCAGGTAAACGCACTATCAACGGTGTGGACGTGGTGGATGGTGTCACTACCAATCCGTTAGCCCATGCGGTGGCTACGGCTCTTCATATTGCCGGCATCAATTCGGCAGAAGCTATTGAACGGGTCGATACCGATTTGTACCGTGCCCACGACATTGAAGGGGACGACACCTCCACGGTTCGCATTGTTCCCCGCCAAGGTCCCGCGGTGATGGGCGCCCTGACGGTGTGTGCTGCCGCAGAATCGGACCCATTCGTCACGGTTCACGGCACTGGAGCCCAAGCCGTTTTCTACTACACCGAAGACATTTTGGAAATAACCACCCCAGCAGGCACTGTTCGTCAGGAGTTTGGCCGGACCGATCTTCTGGAAAACCTCATTGCCCACCGGAACCATGGCACGGCTTTGTTGAGCTCTTTGGAGAACAGCGGCGCGTTTATGAGCGTTCTCGAAGCCGTCCGCACCGCCGAAGACCCCGCCCCCATAGCGCCAGCCCACCTGGACTGGATCGGCGAGGGCTTGGCTGCCCACCCGGTTGTCAAAAATATTGACCAGTGGATAGCACGGGCTGTTGCAGCACAAGCCACCTTCAGCGAAATTGGTGCACCCTGGGCTCGAGCTGTCCCGCCTCAGAAATCAATGAGCATCTCTGGCGTTCCGCTCGCTGATGAAATCAGTGGCCGGAACATCGCCCAAACACTATCCCCCCGCCCCTATCTGCACCCGGTCACCACCCGTGAGGGCACCGTGGTTACAGCGGCTATGCCGTTGGATCACCCGTGGCACCTAGGCGCAAGCGTTGCCATCCCGGCAGTGAATAACGTGAACTTCTGGGGCGGGCCAAGCTTTGTCCGTGAAACCAACTCCTACCAATGGCTTCCGGACCACGGCGTGGTGGTGGTGAACCATTCCACCGAAGACAACGGTTCCTACCGCCAAGAATTGTCATGGCAAGCTCCGGACGGAACACCGCTGCTCCACGAAATACGAACCTGGTCTTGGCATGAGGCAGATTTGGGGGCCTGGACGCTGCTGCTGAACTTTGTTCTTTCCCCGGCATCAGACACACCGGTGGTGCTGGGCAGTCCCGGCTCCAACGGCCGCGAAGCCGCCGGATACGGCGGATTCTTCTGGCGCTTCCCTCCTGCGGAGAAGGTGCAGGTGCAGACAAACACCCACACAGGCGAGGACGCCGTCAATGGAACTACCGCCCCATGGCTCGCCTTTTCGGGCGAATTCGGCGGCAAGGAAGCAACTCTGGTTTTCACCGCACCGCCTGAGGCGCAGGACCCATGGTTTGTTCGTTCAGATGACTATCCGGGCGTTGGCTCATGCCTAGCCTGGGACAAACCCGTCACACTGCATCCCGGGGAACCACTCTCCCGGACCATCACCGTCACGGTGGCCGACGGCCGCATGACTGAGGAACAGATCCAGCGCTGAAGCAACACCCACTGAACTTCATCATGGTGACCGCGTCCACCCAAACGGTCATCTAGGAATCACTCAAAGCCGTTCAAGGCACCCAACCCCAAGGAGCTACATGCCCTCCCTGACTCCCAGGTCTTCCAGCCATCCCGCAGCCGGCACCGGCGCGCTCCCCACAGCGGAGGAATCTGCCAGCACCTTACGGATGCAGCAGTTCTGGAACAAAATCCCGGGCATCGCCTATGGTGCCGACTACAACCCGGAACAGTGGCCCGCTGAGGTGCACCATGAGGATCTGGAGTTGATGCGCCAAGCCGGTGTCAATGCGCTCAGCGTGGGCATCTTCTCCTGGGCGTGGCTGGAACCTGCCGAAGGTGACTACAACTTCAGCTGGCTCGATGAAATCATGGACAACCTCGCCACGGCCGGGATCAACGTTGCCCTCGCAACCGCAACAGCGGCGCCGCCCGCATGGCTGGTCCGCAAGCACCCAGAGATCTTGCCTGTCACCATGGACGGCACCACGCTGGGACCGGGCTCACGGCGGCACTACTCTCCGTCGTCGTCCGTCTACCGCGGGTACGCCGCGAAAATGACACGCGTCCTCGCCCAGCGGTACAAGGACCATCCGGCGTTGGCCTTGTGGCATGTGGACAACGAGCTGGGCTGCCACGTCTCGGAATTCTACGGCCCCGAGGACATCGCGGCCTTCCGCAGCTGGCTGGAACGGCGCTACGGCACCATCGACGCCCTCAACGAGGCTTGGGGCACCGCCTTCTGGTCCCAGCGCTACGGCAGCTTTGCCGAAATCCTGCCCCCAGGGAACGCCCCCACCACGTTGAACCCCACTCAGCAGCTGGACTTTGCGCGCTTTAGTTCATGGGCCTTCATCGATTTTTACAACATGTTGGCCGCCGTCATCCGCGAGGTCACCCCACTGATTCCCACCACCACCAACTTCATGGCCAGCAGCGCCACGAAGGCATTGGACTACTTTGACTGGGCCAAAAACGTCGATGTGATCGCCAACGATCACTACTTGGTGGCGGCCGATACTGAACGCCATATCGAGTTGGCTTACAGCGCCGATCTGACCCGCGGAATTTCCGGCGGCAAACCGTGGATGCTCATGGAACACTCCACCTCGGCCGTGAATTGGCAGCCCCGCAACATGCCCAAGATGCCCGGGGAAATGCTCAGAAACTCGCTGACCCATGTAGCCCGCGGAGCGGATGCCGTGATGTTCTTCCAGTGGCGCCAAAGCAAGGCGGGCTCGGAGAAATTCCACTCGTCCATGGTTCCTCACGGCGGAACCAACACCCGGGTCTGGCGCGAGGTGGTGGAACTTGGCTCCGCTTTGACGCAATTGGCGTCCATCCAAGGCTCCCGAGTGGAGTCCCGCGCAGCCATTGTCTTTGACTATGAGGCGTGGTGGGCCAGCGAATTGGATTCCCATCCCAGCACCGATGTGCAGTATCTGGACATGCTGCGCGCGTTCCACCGCTCGCTGTTCCTGCGCGGCATCACAGTGGACTTTGTGCACCCGGACGCCGCCTTGGAGAACTATGATCTGGTCTTCGTTTGCACCCTCTACAACGTCACCGACAGCGCCGCAGCGAACCTTGCCGCCGCCGCTCAACGCGGGGCAACGGTGCTCATCAGCTACTTCAGTGGGATCGTCAATGAGAACGACGCCGTCCGTCTAGGCGGCTACCCCGGCGCCTTCCGCGAATTGCTGGGTATCAACGTCGAAGAGTTCCATCCCCTCCCCGAGGCCGCCACAGTTGCGCTGGACAACGGCAACGCGGGAAGTATTTGGAGCGAACACGTTCACTTGGCCGGCGCCGAGGCGAAGGTCTCCTTCACGGCTTACCCGCTTGCTGAAGTACCCGCCATCACCCGCAACACCGTGGGGGCTGGGTCCGCCTGGTACCTCGCCACATTCCCCGACACGGCCACTTTGGAAGGCTTGGTGGATGCCCTGCTGGAAGAATCTGGCATCGCCGCTCCCAGCACGGCAACTGCCGGAGTTGAGTTGTCCCGACGCGTGCATGCCGATGGCCGCAGCTTCCTCTTCGCCATCAACCACAGTGACCTCGAGGCAGCAGTGAGCGCCCAAGGAACCGAGCTCATCAGCGGAGCCGCCTTCACCGGCGTCGTAGCACCCGGAGCAGTCGCCGTGATCGCCGAATCCTAAGCCACACAGCAAAAAGCCGGTGGCCTTGCAGGAAATCCTGCAAGGCCACCGGCCTTTTGCTGTACTACTCGCTTCGCTTGCTTTGCTAGCTCGAGACGGTGCGGTACCGAACACCAACAACGGCCAGCACCAGCGCTCCGGGAACAATAAAGACCAGTGGCGGCAGCATCCAGACAAACGTCACAGCCATAGCCATGGCTGCCAGTAACAAGATTGAACCGGAGATATCACCGGCCGCATCAACTTTGGCCTGTGCCCATGCACCTGACCAGACATCCTTGGCACGTACAGCTGTGGCTGGTGCACCATTAGTTGGCACCTCCTTGACGAGCAGCTGCGCTGCCTCACGTTCAACCTGCCACAAGGCTGCTGTGCGCAAGAGCACCACCGCCAACCCAGCAACCAGAACCACCGTGGCAACGAGGACAGGAGTTCCGCCGGGCAGTTGCTCCGAACCAGCGAGCAAGGCATTGATGGCTGCCACCGCGGCGGCCACCAAGGTGATCAGACCGAAGCGCCAGCTTCCGGGCCATGCCGCCCGGAAGTCGCTCCACAGAGAGGCCACACTGTCGCTTCGGCCTGCCACATGGCGTTCCATATGAGCGGAACCCGCAGCGAAGGCTGCCGGGGCAGTCACCACAGGAAGCGCCAGCACAAACAAGCACACTCCTAGCAACAGGGTCTCGCTGAGGAGAGCGAACTTGTTGACTTTGGGCGCCGCCGTCGCGGCTAGCCTGGCATTGCGTGCCTGCCGGGATTCTTTGCCGGAACGGAGTGAGGAAGCCATTTCTCTAGCCCTTGAGTCCTTGCGTAGACACACCTTCGACGATGTGGCGCTGGAAAATCAGGAAGAACAACAGCACCGGGAGCAGCGCCAAAACAGACATGGCTATCATGGCGCCATAATCGGAGCTTTGCGTCTGGTCCACGAAGAGGCGCAGGGCCAGCGGCAGCGGGTACTTGTCCGGGGTGTTCAAGTACAGCAACGGGCCCAGGAAGTCGTTCCAACTCCAGATGAAGGCAAAGATAGAGGAGGTAATGATGGAGGGCTTCATCAGCGGAAGCATGATGCTGACGAAGATCCTTACGTGGCCGGCTCCGTCAATACGTGCAGCCTCATCCAATTCCCTGGGCAAGTTGCGCATGAATTGAACCATCAAGAAGACAAAGAATGCTTCCGCACCAAGGAACTTGCCCAAGAGCAGCGGCACAAAGGTATCTACCAGTCCCAACTGTTGGAAAATGATGTACTGCGGGATGATGACCACGTGGAAGGGCAGCAACAAGGTCACGATCATCAGAGTGAAGAAGAGCTTTCGCCCCGGGAAATTGATACGCGTGAACGCATACGCCGTCACGGTTGAGGAAAACACCACACCAACAACTGAACCAACGGCTAAGAAGAGCGAGTTACCGAAGAACTGCAGCGTGCTAACCCCGCCAATGCCATCCATGGCCTTGGCGAAGTTTTTGAAGCTGAAGTTGCTCGACCAGATGGCGGCGTTGCCGACAATCTCACTGCTGGGCTTGAAGGATGAAGCCACCATCCACACTGCAGGGTAGAGCACTACAGCGATGAGAATCAGTGACACACCATGGAAAATCAATGTTTTGATGCTGCGACCAAAAAAGGTCCGTGACTTCGGTGAACGCAGTACCGGGGCACCAGCACTGCCACCAATGGTTTCATCGGGTTTGATGGAAGTGATTGTCATTTTTCATCCCCGCTGTAGTGGACCCAGTTGTTGGAGGTCTTGAAGAAGATCAAAGTGATGATGCCGATCACGATCAGCAGCAACCAGGCCATCGCCGAGGCGTAACCCATCCGGTAGTCCCCAAAACCACGCAGGTACAGGTAGAGCGTGTAGAACATGGTGGACCCTGCCGGACCGCCTGCACCATTGGAAATGATGAAAGCTGACGCGAAGATCTGGAACGCGTGGATGGTCTCCATCAACAGGTTGAAGAAGATGACCGGGGAGAGCATGGGCAAGGTGATACTGGTGAATTTCTTCAACCACCCCGCACCGTCCATGTCGGCCGCCTCGTAAAGCTCTGTGGGGACCTGCTTCAGGCCCGCCAAGAAAATGATCATCGGGGCGCCGAACTGCCAGACAGTCAGCAGGATCATCATGGGCATGGTCATGTTGGGGTTACCCACCCAGCCACCGATCCCGATCCCGAAGAACTGCAGGAATTGGTCCACCGGACCGGCGTCACCAAACATGGCTTTCCACACGATAGCGATCGAAACGCTCGCACCAATAAGCGAGGGAACATAGAACGCAGAACGGTAGAACCCTTGGCCGCGGCGCTTGCTATTGAGCAACATAGCAATAGCCAAAGCGGCCAGCAACTTCGTCGGAGTGCCGAAGACCACGTACGTCAGCGTGACCTTCACGGACTGGATGAAACGATCGTCTTGGAAGAGGTCCGTGTAGTTCTCAAAACCAATCCACTTGGGTGCTTCAAACAAGTTGTAATTGGTGAATGACAGGTACAGAGAATAGATCATCGGACCCGCTGTCAGGACAATGAAGCCCAACAGCCAGGGAAGAAGGAAGGTGTAACCGGTGAGGGCCTCAGCCCTCCGCTGCTTGGACTTTTTAGTCGGCAGCGGAGGACCGGTTTTGGCGCGCCGGGAGAGGGCTGGTGTTCGCGTCACAATGCCTTACTTTCGTTGACTACGCGTTTTGCTTAATGACGTCTTCAGCCGAGATGAACCACTGGTCCACAGCCTTATCCACGTCAACCTTGCCGAAGTTCAGTTCTTCCTGAATGCGCAGGAACTCGGACTCGAGGGTACCGAAGCCAACAATGGGCGGCTCGGGTGCATCGCTGAGGTACTTGGAGATTGAGTCCTCGTACGCCACCACCTGAGCATCGACGCCTTCAAAGGTAGTGCCGTCACGCTGAACCTTGGACGCCGGTACGCCACGAGTGGTCTTGAAGATTTCACCCACCTCGGGTGAGTTGACCATGAAGTCGATGAACTTCGCAGCTGCTGCGGCATTCTTGGTCTTGGCACTCGCCACCATCAGCATGGCCGGTTTAAGGAACAGACCCAAGTTTTCAGGATCATCGGAGGGTACCGCAACCATTTTCAGTTCCGCAGCACCGGAGTCTCCCAGGTATCCGCCCATGAAGTTATCCCACGTGGGCTCGGAGACCGTTGCGTTGGCGCCAAAGGGCGACTTGGGTAGCAGCTGGGTCACCTTGTCAGGCGAAATCATTGCAGGAGTCCCCCGCAGTTCCGAAACGGATCCCCACCACTTCTTCAAGTCAGCCTTGGTGAAGCCCAACTTTCCGTCAGCGGTAAAGGCCTCGATTTTGTTCTGGCGAAGCCAGATGTTGAACTGCCACCAGACCCCGGTGTAATCCGAAGAACCGAAGTACTTGCCGCTGCTGGCCTGGCCAGCATCCTGCAAGAACTTCTTGTACTCGGCGTAGCTCCAGTTACCTGTCGGTTCGGCCACGCCAATTTCTTTGAGCTTGGCCGGATCGTAGTAGATGGCGAACGCGTTGGTTCCGGTGGGTACAGCGAACTGCTTGTCGCTGACCTTGCCCGAGGGCAGCAGGGTCTTCTCAAAACCGGAGAGGTCCACGCCGGCCGCACCCAAGTCCAGCAGCTGGTTGCGCTGTGCGTAGTCACGCAGGTAAGACAAATCCCACTGCATGACGTCCGGCAAGCCGCCACCGGCAGCTTCGGTGGAGCGCTTCTGCCAGTAGCCGGCCCAGTCAGTGAACGTGCCAACAACCTTGATGGTGGGGTTCTGCTCGTTGAACAAGGCAATGGCCTTATTTGAACGCTCAGCACGATCCTCGTTGCCCCACCAGGTGTAGTTGATGACGGTGGGCTCCTCGACGGTGCCAGCACCGGAATCACCGGAATTGCCACAGGCGCTCAGTAATGCCGTCGCGGCCACGCCGGTAGTAATGGCGGTAATGAAATTCCTTCTGCTGATCATGAGAGCTCCTTCGCTCGTAGATTTGCGCGGAGCCGCCGTGGCCGCCGCAACTTACATTTCCGCTGTGGTTTCCACAACCGGATACGTGATTCAAATAACACTTATGAAACGATACAATATCGTCCGAAAGCTCTCTTGGCAAGCGCATTCCCAATACCTCGAAAGTTATTTCTAATTCGTTACTCAGCGCGCCTCGCCAAGATTTGCTGCCTGGCCAGCCGTCCCCTCAATGCGTGAACGTGTCAGGGGCAGGCACAGTGGCTCCGTGGACGGTACCACTGGCTCCAGCAGTCCAGCAGCGCCGTGATGCAAGCGGCCAAAGCACAACTCCCGGTGAGATCCGCTGCCCCTTGGAATGACAAAACGATGGTAGGCAATCACCCCATCGTCAGAGCCGGGGACAACGGTAATGGAGTGGTGACCGGTGCCTAAGATGCCGCGCTCATCCACCTTGCTCAGGAGCACTCTCCTGTCCCGCCAGGGGTCCAACGGATCCGAGCTCATGGCATAGTGCACCCGGTAACCCTCACTCCGGGTGTCATCCACCGACCACGAGGCGTAGAAGATATCCCCTCGCCGGCGTGCTTACACAGCTTCACGGAATTCTTCCGGCACCCAGGACACAACTGCCGTTGGGTCAAAGGGCACCATGTCAGGAGCCAGCCGAACGCCGTGGGCCACGCCATTGCCCCAGAACAGATAACTGGTTCCAGTCCCGCCCGGGTAACGGATCACAATGGCGCCAAGTTCCTCGTCAGCGCAGGCACGTCCTTGCGGAAACCTTGTTCGTCGGCTGCCGGATGACCAGGTTCATACATTCCCGTATAGACGCATCTGCCCATGTGCTCCACAAAAGAACCAAAGAGTCGGCGCGGAACTTCGGAGATAGTGAAATCGCGGTCAACACTGATCCGGGCACGTGACATGACAATTTGCTCCTTGGCGTTGCTCTCCTTGGTGTCGCTCTGGGGAACGCAAGCACATGAGGCACTCGCTGCGCATCAGCCAGCGTGAGCGCTCACACACATCATGTCTAGGCAAAATGGCGCACTAGTGAATCCTTCCACCCGTGACGGCAGTTTGGCCCTTAAACGGCAACTGACCCGCAGCGGACGGCCAGGGAACTTGATTCCTGTCCATCCGCTACGGGTCAGCTGTGATACTTAGAAGGTCCTAGATTAGGCCCTGTGCCAGCATGGCGTCGGCTACCTTGACGAAGCCGGCGATGTTGGCGCCAACTACGTAGTTGCCGGGCGAACCGTAGGTATCTGCGGTCTCAGCGCAACGATCGTGAATACCAATCATGATCTTGTGTAGGCGATCTTCGGTGTGCTCGAAGCTCCATGCGTCACGGCTGGCATTCTGCTGCATTTCCAGTGCGGAGGTGGCGACGCCACCGGCGTTGGCTGCCTTGCCCGGAGCGAACAAGATGCCCGCTTCCTGGAAGACTGCAATGGCACCGCTGGTGGAAGGCATGTTGGCGCCTTCAGCAACCGCCACGAGGCCGTTCTTAACCATGCGCGTTGCTGCTTCAGTGTTGACTTCGTTCTGCGTAGCGCAGGGAAGTGCAACAGCAGCATTGACGTCCCAGACTGAACCGCCCTCAACGTAGCTGACAGCGGAGCCGCGGCGAACCGCGTATTCCTTCAGGCGGCCACGCTCTTTTTCCTTGATCTGGCGCAGCAGCGGAACGTCAATGCCGTTCTCGTCCACAATGTAGCCGGAGGAATCAGAACAAGCCACCACCTTGGCGCCGTACTGCTGGGCCTTAGCGATGGCGAAGGTGGCAACGTTTCCGGAGCCGGAAACAACCACGCGCTGCCCGTCGAGGCTGCTGCCACGAGTCTTGAGCATTTCCTGGGTGAACATCACGGTACCGAAGCCCGTAGCTTCCGGACGGACCAGTGAGCCGCCCCAACCAACACCCTTACCGGTCAGAACACCTGACTCGTAACGGTTGGTGATGCGCTTGTACTGGCCGAAGAGGTAGCCGATCTCGCGGCCACCAACACCAATGTCACCTGCGGGGACGTCGGTGTACTCGCCGATGTGGCGGTAGAGCTCGGTCATGAAGCTCTGGCAGAAGCGCATTACTTCGGCGTCTGACTTGCCGCGGGGATCAAAGTCAGATCCACCCTTGCCGCCACCGATGGGCATGCCGGTCAGGGCGTTCTTGAAGATCTGCTCGAAGCCGAGGAACTTCACAATGCCCAAGTACACGGACGGGTGGAAACGCAGGCCACCCTTGTACGGGCCCAAGGCCGAGTTGAACTCAACACGGAAACCACGGTTGATCTGCACGCGGCCGGCATCGTCCATCCACGGCACACGGAAGATGATCTGACGCTCGGGCTCGCACAAACGCTGCAGCACGGCGGCATCAACAAATTCTGGATGCTTATCCAAAACGGGGCCGAGGCTTTCAAAAACTTCTAAAACAGCCTGGTGGAATTCTTTTTCCCCGGGGTTACGGGCTAGAACTTGCTCCCGGATGGCTTCGAGCCTGGTATCCATGAGTCTCCTGAAAAGGGTGAGGCGCCGCCGCGCGGCGCATAAATAAGCTCAGTGGTAATTTTCCAGTCACAGCGCCAGATAGGCTAATTCTTCTCATCTTTCAAGCATTTATGCATGATCTTGCGGATTATGTTGGAGCAAGATTCCATTTCTGAAGATCGTGACGGTGCTAACTACGCCAACCGGGGCACTTCTTAGTTCTTGCGACGCTTGAAGGTGGGCAGAGCTGGCAGGTTGGAAAGCAAGTCAGCGGCCTTATTAGCCAATCGGCCTGCGTTGCCCACACTGCGGCTGAATTGTCCTGAGGTGACGGCGTCGTTCTCATTTGCTTGCACCACTCCGGACTGCACGCTGCCGAACGGCACGACGGCGGCTGTTCCGTTCGACGTTGCCGCGGGAGAAGCTGCCTCTGCTGCTGAGTCGGCCTGAACAGAAGCCGCCACAAGAACTGGAACCTTCTCAGGTACTGGCTGGCTAGCCGGAACCGGCTGCGCAGCTGAAGCCGGAATTTTCGCAATAGGCGCAGGCGCAACAGACGCCACAGCGGCCGCGTCGGAATCCCCTGAGAAGGCCTCGGAACTGCTGGCAGTCACTGCGCTATCAGCCCGAGCGGCGCCATTTCGCTTCGGCACAACGGTGTCGATTACACCGGCGCCTAAGGATTCCAGCCAAGTGGATACCAATGTCAGCGGTTCGGTATTGATGCCGTAGTAGCGTTTCTGGCCTTGGGCGCGCATGGTCACCACACCGGCTTCACGCAGCACCCGCAAATGCTTAGAAACAGTGGGCTGGGAAATACCCAGTTCATCGACCAGCTGCCCCACCGATTTGCTTTCTTGTGCCAGCGCTTCCAAAAGATCTCGGCGGGTGCTTTCGGCGATCACCGCAAAGACTTTTTCAACAACCATTCCACTACCCTAACGACATATGCCCAATCCGGCATCCTGAGCACCCCAACATGGCACAGTAGAACCCAAAAATAGCCCTCAGTCGAACCAGGGATCCAGTCCATACAACGGGAAAACAGACTTACGCGTCGCCATGACGGTCCGATCCAGCGCATCCGAGGGGTTGTAGCCCACTTCCCACGAACGCCACCACGTGTCCGCGTCCTCGCTCATGAGCAGAGGTGCCACTATGGCATATTTTTCCGCCACATAACTTCGCCACGTCTCCGGAACTGCGGTACGCAAAGGCACCGGCCGTCCTGCCACGATCGCCATGAGGTGACTCCACACCCGCGGCACCACACTGACAATGTTGTAGCCACCGCCACCGGTCGCAATCCACCGCCCCTCGCACACCTTGTCAGCGAGGGCTGCAATACTCAAAGCCGCCTCCCGCTGCCCATCCACGCTGGTATTCAAGTGTGTCAGCTCATCCTCCCGGTGCGAGTCACAACCGTGCTGGCTGACAATCACCTCGGGCGCAAAGGCTTCCACGAGTTGAGGCACGACGGCGTGAAAGGCTCTGAGCCAACCGGCATCTGAGGTGCCAGCTGGCAAAGCGACGTTGACGACCGAACCTATCGCTGCTGGCCCACCTAGATCATTGGCGAAGCCAGTCCCGGGAAACAGCGTCATCCCCGATTCGTGCAGGGATATGGTCAGGACGCGTGGATCGTCCCAAAAAATTCTCTCGGTGCCGTCGCCATGGTGCGCATCAATGTCAATGTAGGCCACCTTGGAAACCCCTGAATCCAGCAGTTTCTGAATGGACACGGCAGCATCGTTATAGATGCAGAAACCGCTCGCTTTCCCAGCGAAGGCGTGGTGCATGCCGCCGCCAAAGTTCACAGCCCGAGGAACAGCTCCACTGATGATGGCATTGGCAGCTACGAGAGATCCTCCGGCCAGCCGTGCGCTTGCCTCATGAATGCCGTCAAAAACCGGGTCGTCTTCTGTGCCAAGCCCGCGTTCGGGATCGGTCAAGGTGGGGTCATCCCCCACTCGGCGTACCGCGGCAATGTAGTCACGGGTGTGTACCGTCGCCAAATCGTCGTCGGAGGCTACATAGGACTCCACCACATCCACCTGCGGGAGATCGAAGATACCCAACTCCCGAGCGAGCGTGGCAGTGAGGTCTAGACGCTTGGGCGACATGGGATGGTTGGGGCCAAAATTGTACGCGGACATGGCCGCATCGCAGACTATGCTTGTCGGGACGGCCGTTGGCCCTGAGCTGACGAATGATGACATCAATCACAGGCTATCGAAGTCCGGGCACAAATGCCGTATCCGCGACTTTTGCGCATTTCTAGTTTCAGAGCAGGATTTCACGGCAGGAGGGGAAGCACCGCGTTGACTGCTAGAACCGCACTCCCCCAGAAACTGCCCCGCTGGCCGCTCAAAGTAGTGGTCAGCATCCGCGACTTCGTAGACGGGGTAGCCAATAGCTCCCCGGCCAGACTGGCGCTGATTGTCTTTGCGCTCGTCATCTTAGCTTTCACCCTGACCCTCAGCCTGCCGGTGGCGGCCCGCGACGGCCAAGCCACTGCGTTCCATGACGCACTCTTCACCGCCGTCTCGGCAGTGTGCGTGACGGGGTTAACCACTGTCTCAACCGCCTTGCACTGGTCCTTCTTTGGCCAGCTGGTTATTCTAATTGGCATCTTTGTTGGTGGTTTGGGTATTTTGACGCTGGCTTCCTTGATGTCGCTCATGGTCAGCAAGCGCCTTGGCGTGCGTGGAAAATTGATCGCCCAGGAAGCCATGAACGCCGGCCGTTTAGGTGAGGTGGGTACTCTGCTGCGTATTGTCATCAGTACCTCGGTGGCCATTGAGGTGGTGTTGGCGCTGACCCTCGCGCCGCGGTTCCTGATTCTGGGCGAGTCCCTTCCCCAATCAATCTGGCATGCCACCTTTTACGCCATCTCAGCCTTCAACAATGCCGGCTTTACACCGCACTCCGACGGCGTAGTCCCCTACGAAGCCGATCTATGGATCCTGACGCCGCTCATGATCGGTGGTTTCATCGGCAGCCTCGGCTTCCCGGTCTTGATGGTCCTGCTGGCCACCGGCTTCCGCTTCAAGAAGTGGACGCTGCACGCCAAGCTGACCATTCAAGTCTCACTCATGTTGTTGGTGGCAGGGGCCATTTTGTGGGGCGCCATGGAATGGACCAACCCGGAGACCATGGGTGGCATGAGTGTGGGGGATAAGATCACGCACGCCATATTTGCCTCCGTCATGACGCGATCTCTGGGTTTCAACTTGGTAGATATGAACTCCATGAATACCTCCACCATGCTGCTCACGGACGCTCTGATGTTCGTGGGCGGCGGCTCCGCATCCACCGCCGGCGGCATCAAGGTCACCACGCTGGCCGTGATGTTCTTGGCCATCGTGGCCGAGGCCCGCGGCGACAGCGACGTAAAAATTTACGGCCGAACCATCCCCCAAGGCACCATGCGCGTGGCCATTTCCGTGATCATGATGGGTGCAACACTGGTGATGATCGCCTGTGGCCTGCTGCTTGCCATCTCCGGAGAAAGCCTAGATCGGGTGCTCTTTGAAACCATCTCGGCCTTCGCCACCGTGGGTCTGAGCACGGGGCTCAGTGCCGAGCTCCCGCCGCCGGGCGTCTATATTTTGTGCGCCATGATGTTCTTTGGCCGCATCGGATCCATCACACTGGCCGCCGCCTTGGCCCTGCGCCAACGCCGCCAGCTGTTCCACTACCCGGAAGAAAGGCCCATCATTGGCTGAGAAAATAGACCCCAGCAACCGCCCGCCGCACAACGCGCCAGTGCTGGTGGTTGGGCTGGGCCGCTTCGGTGCCGCCACGGCTCATCAGCTCGTGAAGCAGGGCCGAGAGGTGCTCGCCATTGAGCGCGACCCCGCCCTCGTGCAGAAGTGGGCCGGCGTGCTCACACACGTCGTGGAGGCCGACGCGACCAACATTGACGCCCTGCGCCAGCTCGGGGCACAGGACTTCAGCTCCGCCGTCGTGGGTGTGGGAACGTCCATTGAATCCAGTGTGTTGATCACCGTGAACCTGGTGGATTTGGGCATCGCACACCTATGGGTCAAGGCGATCACGCAATCGCACGGCAAGATTCTCACCCGCATTGGCGCCAACCACGTCATTTATCCCGAGGCCGACGCCGGTGTCCGCGCCGCGCACCTTGTGGGCGGTCGCATGCTGGACTTTATCGAGTTCGACGACGATTTCGCGATCGTGAAAATGTATCCACCCAAGGAGACTCAGGGGTTCACACTCGAGGAATCCAAGGTGCGCTCCAAGTACGGAGTGACGGTGGTGGGGGTGAAATCTCCTGGCGAAGATTTTACGTATGCGCAGCCGCACACCCGCGTTTCCAGCCGTGACATGCTCATTGTTTCCGGCGATGTTGAGTTGCTGGAGCGGTTCGCCGCACGGCCCTAACCTCACGTTTTTGACGTCCGGAACGTCTACTGGGCAGGAGGTGTTTATTGATGATCAGGCATCTGGTTTTTGATTCCCCGTTGGGGCTGTTGACCGCAGTAGAGCACGACGCCGGACTCGCGGCTGTGTACATGGCGGAGCATAAGCGCCGCCCGGCTTTGGAGACGTTCGGGGACGCGGTGCTCCCGTCTGCCTCCTTGGTTCTGGCTGCCACGGTGGAGCAGCTCGGCGAATATTTTGCTGGTGTGCGCCGTAGTTTTTCCCTGACATTAGCGCCGGTTGGCAGCGACTTCCAGCACCGTGTTTGGGCTGCGCTGCGGGAGATTCCCTATGGTGAATTACGTAGCTATCGAGAGTTGGCAGCGATGCTAGGTGATCCGTCCATGGCTCAGGCCGTGGGTTCTGCCAATGGTCGCAATCCGATCAGCATTGTGGTGCCGTGCCACCGGGTGGTGGGATCTGACGGATCGTTGACTGGTTATGCCGGCGGTCTGGAACGCAAACAATTTCTCTTGGAACTGGAAAATCCGGCCCGGACCCACACGGAGGCACTGTTCTAATGCGTCGCCGCAAGGTGGTGTTGCTTTGACAGCCGGGTCTGCGGAGGCTGCTGGTGGGGCTGCTGGTCAGGGAGCACTGCCGCCTTTTGAGGAGCTCGTGGGGGTGCATGGCGCCGTGGTCCTGCGTGTTTGCCGAGGCTTGGTGGGTCCGGACGACGCTGATGATGTGTGGCAGGAGACGTTCTTGGCCGCACTGCGGGTGTACCCGTCCACCGACGCTGTCGGCAACAGACAGGCGTGGCTAGTCACGATCGCCCGGAACAAGGCCATGGACCATCACCGGAAAGCCCAGCGTCTGCCGGCGCCGGACGGCGACGCGGCCGCATCAGCGCTCTCGGGCGATCCCGAGGGCATCTCACGCACTGACGCGCGAAGCTCCCGCGGGATGGGGCTGGGAGGAAGGGACGGCGTCGTACGTGCTGTTGAGGCCGGTGAAACGGCGGCTATGGTGTGGGCCGCATTGGCTGCATTGCCACTCAAGCAGCGTGAAGCCGTGGCATACCACCATTTGGGCGGGCTGCGTCATGCCGAGGTGGCGGCCATTTTGGGCAATTCGGAGGCGGCCGCGCGCAGGGCTACCGCCGATGGGATGAAGGCTTTGCGGGCGATGTTAGGTGAGGGAAGGGCTGATTTCCAATGACTGAAGACAAGATCGATGGGGTGTTGGCCGCTGTGGCAGGGGTCCAGGACGCACAATTGTTCAATCTCACCGCCCAGTTCAAGATGGCAGCCGCCGTTGAAGGGCTAGTGGATGTGGCGTATCGGGTGGTCGATTCACCCGTGGGTCCGCTACTCCTAGCTGGGACCGAGGCGGGCCTCGTGCGTGTGGCCTTCGCCGTTGAGGGGCACAACGCCGTGCTGGAACAGCTCGCCACGGCCATTAGCCCGCGGGTGCTGCTGGCCCCGGCACGGTTGGAGTCCGCTGCCCGGGAGTTGGGCGAATATTTCGAGGGGCACCGGAGGCGGTTCGATCTGCCGTTGGACTTCCAGTTGTCGCACGGATTCCGGCGTGAGGTGCTGGGCCATCTGCCAGAAATTGGCTACGGGCACACGGCTAGTTATGCCTCGGTTGCAGCTATGACATCGAGCCCCCGCGCGGTGCGGGCTGTGGGCACGGCGTGCGCCCGCAACCCGCTGCCGCTGGTGGTGCCTTGCCACCGCGTGGTCCGTTCCGATGGCAGCCAGGGCGCGTATCTGGGAGGACCCGAGGCGAAGTCGCTGCTCCTAGCGCTAGAAGCGGCGGGAGCCTGAGAACCCCGTTCTCCCCGCTGGCACTGCGAACACACGGACCACGAACTACGAACGCTACGGACGCTACGGACACACGGACGCTAGCGCAGCAAATACCGTATTTTGGTGAACGCTAGCGCATCTTGTTGGTGTTAGTTGCTGCCCAGCTCTTCGGTGATTTGGGCTGCTCTGGCGGCGGCTGACTGTGCGCCGGCCTTGATGATTCCGGGCAAGCCTAGACGGTCAAACGTGGCAATGGCCTGTTCCGTGGTTCCGTTGGGGCTGGTGACTGCTCGGCGTAGCTGCGTGGCGTTTGCCCCGGGTTCTGCCAACATGATGCCAGCCCCGGCCACCGTTTCACGGGCCAAGACCTGCGCGATCGCCGGGTCCATGCCGAAATTCTCGGCGGCGGCTGCCATCGCTTCCGCCAAGTAGAAGGCGTAGGCCGGGCCCGAACCACTAATGGCTGACACCGCGTTTTGCTGCTCCTCGGGAATGTCAATGACAACGCCGGAACCAGCAAATACCTCATGGGCGGCCGAGAGATGGTGTTCGTCGACGCTGCTTCCACCGGACAGTGCCACGACACCACGGCCCACCTGCAACGGAGTGTTGGGCATGGATCGAACCACGGGCTGCCCTGGCTTCAAGGCGCCCTCTAATTGAGCAAGAGATACAGCTGCGGCCACACTGATGACCACGGTTTCAGATTCCAACGCGTCGGCAATTTCCCGGCAGAGATCGAGCGTGCCAACGGGCTTCACACCCAAAATGACCACCGATGCACCCACCACAGCCTGAGCATTGGCATCAGCTTCTTCTTGGGACGCCAGAGCGGTGACGCCGTGACGGGCGGCCAACTCATTGGCCCGGTCGGGGCGACGAACCGTGACCACCACGGAAAGCGGTGGGACGCCAGCTGCCAACAATCCTGCAAGAATTGCTTCGCCCATGGAACCGCAACCCAGAAATACAATCTTTTTCGTCATATCCCCATCTTTCTTTGCCGGGGCAGTGCATGCAACTGCAAACGATCTTCAAGGCTTAATGGGAAACGCACAGCTGACGCCCCGGCTATTCTCAACCGCGGCCCGTAATCTCTTAATTACCTCATAAGGGTGCGAGTGATGATCGGACTGGTCTTGTCCTGAAGACTAGTCAAATCGCCGGAGATCTCGCCAGTGATTCCCCCCATCCACTGGTGCAGAACCTCCGGCGATTTCGCATTTAACGATCGAATCGTGCGCACGAAGTAAATCTTCGCGCACGGAGTAGCCAGGACATCAGGCAGTACTGCCAGCACTGAAAGCATCAGGCAGTACCGCTAGTCCGGCTACGGCGTTGTCTGCCCCAGATGCACCCGAGCAAATTCGAGAGTTTCAGCCAGCCATTCCTCGCGCTGACCAGCACCTTTGGCTTTGCGGGTGGAGATCTCGGCGACCACTGCGCCGTCGAACCCGTTGTTGGCAATGTGCTGGAGCACCTCAACGCATTCCTGTGTGCCATGGCCAGGGATCAAGTGCTGGTCCTTGGTCGAGGGCGAAATACCGTCGGTCAGGTGAATGTGGCGCAACCGCGATCCCAGAGCCTTGGCGGCGTCCAAGCTGGATGCCCCGGCGGATGCGGCATGGGAAAAGTCCCACGTGACATCTTTATAGTCCTGAGCTACTGGATCCCAGTGCGGCAAATAGGCTAGGGCCTCGCGTCCACGGACCCTCCAGGGGTACATATTTTCAACCGCAATGCGTATGCCAAAGGATTCGGCAATGTCTCGAACGCCCTGCGCAAAAGTCTCCGCATAGTCGTTCTGCCAGCGGAACGGCGGGTGTACCACCACCACATCAGCCCCTACATCCACCGCCATCTGCGCCGATCGCTGAATCTTATTCCACGCGCTGCCCCACACTTGTTGGGTCAACAGCAATGTGGGTGCATGAATGGCCACGATGGGCTGGTCGTAGCGCTCGGCAAGGCGGTTTAAAGCGCTCGAATCCTGGCTGTCACCGTTGTGCGTCACTAGAACTTCGACGCCGTCGTAACCTAGGTCCGCGGCAACCGCAAAACCATCATGAACTGAGAGCGGATATACGGAGGCCGTGGAAAGTGCCACGGGAATATGGCGCGCCGGTCCGGGCGTGGCCTCGGAGTCCTGGTCATGGTTGTGCTTACTTTGATCGCTCATATCCACCTACTTTGTGTCCGAATTTCTCAGCTTAGCAACATGTGCAGGAGGATCCAGCGGCCCGTCAAAAATCAGCTGGTCAAGTCGCCGCAGAATTAGCCCCTCGCGCAGCGCCCACGGACTGATCTGCATGCTGGTCACCTTGAACATCTCCAGCGCGGACTGAGCCACGAGCGCCCCGGCCAGAACCTGCTGGGCCCTCGCCGGAGAGACCCCGGGCAGATGGAGCCTGTCTGCGGAAGACATGGCCGATAACCGCTGGGACCAGAGTCCCAGATCGCTCAGGTGTAGCTCGCGGCGCACATAGGGCCCCATGGACGACGGCGCGGCACCAGTGATGCGCGCCAGCGCCCTGAATGTCTTAGAGGAGCCTGTGACGAGGTGTGGTGTCCCCAGTTCCTTGGTCGCCGCGATGGGTTCCTTGAGAGTTGCTTTGATGTGTTTGCGGAGTTCTTTGATGCTCTTGGCTGTGGGCGGGTCCTCCGCTAACCATTCGCGGGTGAGTCGACCGGCACCCAGCGGAACGGAATGCGCAACATCCGGAAGCTCGTTGGAGCCTTGGGAGATTTCAAAGGAACCCCCACCAATGTCCAGGTTGAGGATGGACCCGGCACCCCAGCCATGCCAGCGCCGCACAGCAAAGAACGTCATCGCAGACTCTTCCTCGCCGGTCAGTTCGGTCAACCTAATGGTGGTCTCATGTTGCACCCGGTCTAGAACCTGCGCACCGTTGGTGGACTCTCTGATAGCGGAAGTACAAAATGCCAGAAGGTCCTTGGCTTTGTGCTTGGCGGCAAATTCCCATGCCTCAAGGATGAACTCAATGAGCTCGTGCTGGCCCTCATCGGTAATGTTGCCGTCTGCATCCAAATATTTAACGAGGCTTAGAGCTCGTTTATGGGAAGCAAACGGAACTGGATTGGCGCCCGGTCGCGCATCAACAAGCAGCAAGTGGACAGTATTGGACCCGATGTCGAGCACGCCTAATCTCATAGCCCCATTATTGTCCTCCCAGCTCCAAAACATGCCAATGGCCACCCGATGGCGCAGCAACATTAACTTTTTGCCACAGTGTGATCTGTGGATACAGCTAGTTACTGGGGTAATCAGACAATGAGGGCGTCAGGGCCTCCTGCGTCGGAGTCGGCCACCAGAGCACGCAACCACAGCACGCAACCGCAGCACGCAATCGGCCATGGCGAGACGCTTGCCGGCATCGGAGCAAATCTTGTAGTAGCTGTCCTTGGTGGCCGGGAAGTGCCTAAGCTACGTTGCGGCTGCGGAGGTGCGGTCGTAAACGTTGTAGTCCGATATTCCGGATGTTACAGGCCCCACTTTGACCAGTTCACACATATGGGGACATTCGCTATTTGCGCGTACCGCCAAAAAACCCCACAGCATAGGATGTGGGGTTTTTTGCAGGACACAGATTTCAACCTGACAGTCCGGTCACAGTGTGAATTATTTCTTGGCAGGTGCCTTCTTCTTGGCCGGCGCCTTGGCTGCCGGCTTCTTCGCGGCAGTCTTGGTGGTCCGCTTTACCGGTCCACGGGCCCGCTTGTCAGCCAAGAGCTCGATGGCGCTCTCGCGGGTCAGGTCCTCAATATCAGTTCCTCGCGGCACGGTGATATTGGTGATGCCGTCCGTGATGTACGGGCCGAAGCGGCCTTCCTTGACCACAATCTTCTTCTCAGAAACGGGATCGTCACCGAACTCCGCCAAAGGCGCCACTGCTGCGCGTGCACCACGCTGTTTGGGCTGAGAGTAAATCTCTAGAGCCTGCTCCAGCGTGATCGTGAAGATTTCCTCCTCCGTTCCAATGGAACGTGAATCCGAGCCCTTCTTCAGGTACGGACCGAAGCGGCCGTTCTGCACCGTGATCTCATTGCCTTCAGCGTCAGCACCCAGCACCCGAGGCAAGCTCATGATCCCTAACGCTGCTTCCAAGGAAACGGAATCAACGCTCATGGACTTGAAGATTGAACCTGTCCTGGGCTTGACCTTGACGGGCTTCTTCGGCGGCTTCGGCTTGCCGTTCTTGTAGTACTCGATGGGCTGATTAGCGATTTCTTCAGCCGTCATCTCCGGAATAACTTCGGTGACATACGGGCCGTAACGGCCATTCTTGGCCACCACTGTGTGTCCGGATTCAGGATCGACGCCGAGCACGCGTTCCTCGGACGCCGCCGTCTCCATGAGTTCCTGGGCCTTGGCAGGCGTCAGCTCATCAGGAGCCAGATCCTCGGGAACATTGGCGCGAGCTGCCTCAATGATTTCCCCTGTCTTTGCATCCAGAGTGGGAACAGTGCTTTCCAGGTAAGGCCCGAACTTGCCCACGCGCAGCACCAAGGTGTCGGTGATGGGCATCGAGTTAATATCGCGGGCATCAATCTCCCCGAGGTTGTTCACAATGGCTTGCAAGCCCCTGTTGTCATCCCCACCGAAGTAGAAGTGCTTAAGCCAGTCGGAGCCTGCCTCCTGGCCGTTGGCGATCCTATCAAGGCCCTTCTCCATGCCGGCCGTGAACTCGTAGTCCACATAATCGGTGAAATGCAGTTCCAGCAATCGCACCACGGAGAAAGCAATCCAGCTCGGCACCAGGGCTGAACCTTGCTTGCTGACGTATCCGCGGTCCATGATGGTGGACAGAGTGGAGGCGTAGGTGGACGGGCGGCCAATGCCACGCTCTTCCATTTCCTTCGTCAGCGATGCTTCTGTAAAGCGCGGCGGCGGCGAGGTGTCGTGGCCATTGGCCTGCACCTCGGCAGCGGTCAAGGAGTCATTTTCCTTGACGTTGGGCAAGCGGCGATCCGAGTCATCGGAATCGTTGCGTGACTCGTCACGGCCTTCTTCATAAGCGGCCAAGAAGCCACGAAAGGTGATGACAGTACCGGAGGCTGAGAATTCAGCATCCTGGCCGTCGGCGACGCCACCGATAGCCTTGGCACCCAACTTGATGGTCGCCGTCGAGCCTTTGGCATCTGCCATCTGGGAGGCGACGGTGCGCTTCCAGATCAGCTCGTAGAGCTTGAATTCATCCTTGCCCAAGGCGCTGGCCACCTGGGCGGGGGTCCGGAAAGAGTCCCCAGACGGGCGGATAGCCTCGTGGGCTTCCTGCGCATTGGCGCTCTTGCTTGCGTAGACGCGCTTTGCCGTAGGCACAAATTCCGGGCCGTACAGCTCCGAAGCCTGGCGGCGGGCGGCGTTGACGGCTTCATCGCTCAAGGAGGATGAATCGGTACGCATATAGGTGATGTAACCGTTTTCATACAGGCGCTGGGCGGTCTGCATGGTGGATTTGGAGGAGAAGCGCAGCTTGCGGCCGGCCTCCTGCTGCAGGGTCGACGTCGTAAACGGCGCGGCCGGGCGGCGGGTGTAGGGCTTATGCTCCACTGAGCGGACGGCAAAGCTGACGTCCTGCAGCGCAGTGGCGAGGGCCTTGGCAGCTACCTCGTCCAGGTGTGCCACGTTCTTGCCGGTCAGCACGCCCTGATCGTTGAAGTCGCGGCCAGATGCCACGCGCTTGCCATCAACGGCAGCTAGTTTGGCGCCGAAGGACTCACCGGTCTCCGGCGTGAACGTGCCAGCCAAATCCCAGTAGTTGGCCGAACGGAACGCCATGCGCTCACGCTCACGCTCCACCACCATGCGAGTCACCACGGACTGAACACGGCCAGCAGAGAGCTTCGGCGCGACCTTGCGCCACAACACGGGAGAGAGCTCGTAGCCGAACAAGCGGTCCACCACGCGGCGGGTTTCCTGCGCATCCACCAGATCGGTATCCAGTTCGCGCAAATTACCCAAAGCGCGCTGCAGGGACTCCTTGGTAATTTCGGCAAACGTCATGCGGTGCACGGGCACCTTGGGCTTGAGCACCTCGAGCAAATGCCACGCGATAGCTTCGCCTTCGCGATCCCCATCAGTTGCGAGGTACAGTTCGTCGGCGTCCTTGAGCTGCGCCTTGAGCTCCGCCACCTTCTTCTTCTTGTCGGAAGAGACCACGTAATACGGCTTGAAATTGTTCTCAAGATCGACAGCGAACTTGCCAATCGAGGACTTCTTCAGCTCCGCAGGGAGCTCGGAAGGCTGCGGCAGGTCACGAATGTGCCCAATGGAGGCTTCGACAACGAAACCCTCGCCAAGGTACTTAGCGATGGTCTTGCTTTTGGCAGGGGACTCGACAATCACGAGCTTTTTGCCAGTCTTGGGCTTGCTAGCTGCTGCCTTGGTGGGCACGGTACTCCTACAGGGAATGAAAGGTGGACGAACGGCGTCCCCAAGAGCCTAGTTCACCATATTTTTACCGCGAACACGTATTGCTTGGGAAACCGAGTGTGGAAAACAGCCCATTTTTCGGCCTGTTCGTGGCCAAGCTCATTTATTTTCGCAGGGCATGTGAAGTTCGACGGCGGCCAGCTGACACTACCGCCGGGGCCCCGTCATTGGGCAGGAACCAAGAATCCGTCACGCACCAAGTTACGGACTTCGATGGCGAGAGATACAGCAAACTCTGGGTCGTCCCTCTCCAAGAGGACCGCTAACGCGCCGATGATCTGCCCGGCGGTCAAATCGCCGTCGCACGCAGAAACAAAGCCTGCCAACTCGGTGCTCAACAGGTTCGTGCGGCGCAGCCCAGCGCCTTGGCGTAACAAGATCACGCCGGGATGTTCGGCGCCGGGGCTCTGGTGGCGTTCTTCGGTGACGTCCGAGGCAACCAGCAAGTACTCGAAGGTGAGGTCCACATGGTGTTTGAGCCAGAGCCCCCTGTCAATAGTGTTGGCCAGATGCGGTCCCACTGGCTGTTCAATCGGGTACAGGATCTCTTCGAAGCGCGGCGCGTCGGCCACCTCGCCCGCTGCGGGGCGGCGCAGGAAGATGTAACCGAAGCCGATTCCGGCTACGTTCCGTGAGGCAAAGTCCAGCAAATACTCCTCATACGCGTTGGCGTAGGCTTCGGAATCCCGGCCCTGCGAGGCGTCCTGGAGCCAGGTTTCGGCGTAACCGCCAGGAGATACCTGTTCGCGCTGAATGAACCACGCCTCAATGTCCGCATCCAGCCACTGAGCGGGACGCGCATGCCACTGCTCTACTGCGCCAGCGTTGTCTGGATTTGTACTATCTGTTGCTGCTTCTGTCTCTACTTCGGCGTCTGTTTCAGAACGGGTGATTTCCCAGTTCCCGAGCATTTGCGCCGTCCCGCCCGGGTTCAGTACATCCGGCAACCCGCGGACCAGCGATTCCACAATGGCATCGCCCGCCATGCCGCCGTCACGGTAAGTGAACTGGTCACTGCTCTGTTCGCCGCGGTGCCTAGGAGTGATGACGAAGGGCGGATTGGAGACCACTAGATCGAAGCGCTCCCCCGCAACCGGCTCGAGGAGGCTGCCTAGACGGAGCGAGACTCGGGCATCCGGGTTAGCCGGGTCAAAATCGTTGGACTCCAGGTTCAGCGCCGCGGCGTTAAGCACCAGGTTGAACCGTGTGAAGGCCAGTGCGCGTTCGGAAATGTCAGTCGCCACCACACGGTCGGCATGGTGCAACAGATGAAAAAGTTGAATGCCGCAGCCGGTCCCAAGGTCCAGCGCTGTGCGGACCGGGCGACGAATGGTGCCTTGGGCCAGAGTCAACGAAGCTTGGCCAATGCCCAGCACATGATCTTTACGAAGCACGCCGGGGCGTTGGTGGGCGCCGAGGTCACTGGCAACCCACAAGTTCGTATCGTCGCCGCCCTCATCAGCTGCGGGCCAGCCGTAGGGACGGAGGTCGACGGCCGCGCGCGCCATGCCTGGCTGTTCTGCCGCTTCGATAATGCCCAGTTCCACAAGTGCATCGATGCCAGTGCTGGGCAACGCCGCGGCCAGTGTCTCCTCGGGGACCTGATGCGAGAGCAGCCACAGTTTCACCACGGTGGCCAGCGGATCAGTGTTGGTCCGCAGCAGCAGTGCGGCAGGAACCGTCTGATCCCGATCCAGAGCACGGTTGGCATCGTCGCCTAGGAGCTCCGCCACGCCGTCGACCGTGTAGTTGATGGCAATCAGGTCAGCGGCCAGAGTGGCAAGAAGGCCGGGGTTGTCGCTGCGTGGGGCATCCGGAACAGTGGCGAAATCAGTCATGCCTCAAGCCTAACGAGTCAGCGGAAGTATCCTGACGCCACCCCGGTTTAGGGCGAGCTGGAGGCTATGGTGCGAACGGCGTCGTACCTGTGTTTTAGTCCGTGCAGCCCTGCGGGCATTTCAGAGTTGCCGGGTCGCTGGCGCAGTCGGCGCAGTACAGGTTCAGGTTGCGGCAGCTGGGGTTGGAGCAGTTTTCAAATTTGTTGCTGGGGTTATTGCAACGGATGCAGTGGCCAATTTCGGCGGCCTCGTCACTGAATTCCATGTGCATGCGCTTGTCGAACACGTACAGGGAGCCCTCCCAGAGGCCTTTATCTTTGAAGGTTTCGCCGTAGCGGACAATCCCACCGTCCATCTGGTAGACCTCTTTAAATCCGCGGTTGACCATGAGGGAACTGAGGACTTCGCAGCGAATGCCGCCGGTGCAGTAGGTGACGATGGGTTTGTCTTTGAGGTCGTCGTATTTGCCTGAGTCCAGTTCCTTGATGAAGTCGTGGGTGGTGTCGACATCAGGGACGATCGCGTTCTTGAATTTTCCGATCTGCGCTTCGAAGGCGTTACGGCCGTCAAAGAACACCACTTCTTCGCCGTTGGATTCTTTCTTGGCAACCAGTTCGTGGAGTTCTTCGGGTTTGAGGTGTGTGCCGCCTCCCACCACACCATTCTCATCAACTTTGAGTTCACCGGGGGCGCCAAAGCTGACGATTTCATCCCTGGCCTTGACGCTCAGGCGGGGAAAATCATCACCTGTGCCATCGGACCATTTGATGTCCATGTTTTTGAACCCGGGGTATTCGCGGGTGGTCTTCAGATACTGTTTCAGATCCTTGATGTCACCGCCGACGGTGGCATTGATGCCATCTTTGGAGATGAGGATGCGCCCCTTCAAACTGAGCTTTTCGCACAGGGCACGCTGCCAGAGCTTGATCGCTTCCGGGTCGCTGAGGGGGGTAAATCCGTAAAAGAGCACAATTTTGTTCATCGACACGATTAAAAGCCTACTTTGTGCCACCAAACCGCGGCATATGAGCTTCCCCACTGACCCGCTGACATAAGCTGGGTGGCATGATGGTTGCTTCCACAGGGCTAGCTGGCCAGACAGCTGCATGGTTCGCCGGTTGGACTGCGCTACGAAGCTATGCCAGTCGCTCCGGACCGGGGTTTCTCGCTGCGTTACGCCTCGATCGCAACGGTGGGTGGGAGTATTTCACCACCAATCCCACACCCTCCTCGTTTGCTGACTTGGCACAGGAGGTGAACTCCTCACCACGGCGTGCCTTGTGTGTTCTGGGCCCCGACGTTCACCGCTATGTGAAAATGGCACACCAATCAGGGATGGGCATGCTGTCCACCTCAGAACAGCTCATGCTCTGCCACATGGAAACTCAAGACAATCAGGATCCTTTCCTAGGTGATCCCGAACTGTCTTTGCTCGTCGAGCCTATGGGCGGGCGGCACAGCGCCTCGGTCTGCGATGCCAGGTTCTCCGTATCGATCGTCCGCGAGCAAACTGTGCTGGCTACCGGAAAAGTGGCGATCTACGGTGAATATGCCATCTTTGACCAAATCGAAACTCACGCCCAACACCGCCGGCGAGGCTACGGACTGCTGCTGATGAAAGCCCTCACAGCCAGAGCCCAGGCCTATCCGGTCACCACCGGGTTGCTGCTAGCCAGCACCGATGGACAGCGGCTGTACTTCAAACTAGGTTGGCGCAGTATCAGTCCCGTCACCGTCTTGGTGCCCAAAGCACGCATTGAAGAGCTGGCACGGGGACTCTGATCACCGCCTCCGATTGACTGTGTCAGGACAGATTGCGCTAGGACTCAGCGGGCCAACAGGAACAGGCCGGCAACAGGAAACTGCGGGCACGCTGCAGTGGCACAATGATGAGGTGTCCACCAATAATTCCCTGATTCAGCTACTCGGCGGGGGAAACGCCCCTGCCCAGCTGCAGCATGTCCGGAGAATTCCGGCGCGTCAGGCTGTACACCAACCGTGGCCAGAGTGGGTTCACCCGGACATTGTCAGGGCTTACTCTCTGTTAGGTGTTGACCAGCCATGGCGACACCAAGTGGAGGGTGCCACTGCCGCGCACGACGGCCAGCACACCATCATTGCCACAGGGACCGCCTCGGGAAAATCACTGGCATACCAGTTGCCCGCCCTCGACGCGATTCATCGCGCAGGTCTACGCTTGGCGGAGAATCCCGGTCTCCTAGAGGTCGACGGCGCCGTAACCCTCTACCTCTCCCCCACGAAGGCACTGGCTGCTGACCAGCTCGCCACCCTGAACTCGCTCAATCTACCCACCTTGCGGGCAGCAACGTACGACGGCGACACAGCGCCCGCGGATCGGCGTTGGATCCGTGATCACAGTAACTTCATCCTGTGCAATCCGGACATGCTGCATTTTGGTGTGCTGCCTAACCACACCTGGTGGGCGCGCTTTTTCAAACGGCTCAAGTACGTCATCATCGACGAAGCCCACAGCTACCGCGGAGTTTTCGGTTCTCACGTGGCCGTTTTGCTGCGTCGATTGAAGCGGATCTGCGCCCATTATGGGTCAGATCCGGTTTTTATCGGTGCCTCAGCCACCTCGGCAGATCCCAGTAGCTCGTTCGCCCGACTGATTGGGGGCCCTGTCACCACGGTCACCGAAGACTGTTCACCTCACGGCTCCACCACTGTGGCCTTGTGGGAGCCTGAACTGACGGAGTTCGCCGGTGAAAACGGCGCAAAGACACGCCGCACCGCCATAGCCGAAACGTCCGACTTGCTGGCCAATCTGGTGTCCGCTCGTGTGCGCACCATCGCCTTCATCAAGTCCCGCCGCGGCGCTGAGACCATTTCCTCAGTGACCAAGCGACTCCTGCAGGATGTTGATGCCAGCCTTCCCTCTCGTGTGGCTGCCTACCGCTCCGGCTATCTTCCGGAGGAACGTCGGGAATTAGAAAAAGCCCTCCGCGCTGGCGATCTACTGGGCGTCTCCAGCACCTCAGCATTGGAACTCGGGATCGATATTTCCGGGCTCGATGCGGTCCTAGTCGCCGGCTGGCCGGGCACCAAAGCCTCCTTTTTCCAACAAATTGGACGTGCCGGGCGTGCCGGGCAGGACGCCCTGGCCGCGTTTGTGGCTAGCGATGATCCGCTGGACACGTTTTTGGTCCACCATCCGGAAGCCATCTTTGACAGCGCGCTCGAAGCCACAGTGTTCGACCCGTCCAACCCCTACGTCTTGGGCCCGCATCTATGCGCGGCAGCTGCCGAGTTGCCCATCACCCTTCAGGACTTGAGCATTTTTGATGCCAGCACCCCGGCGTTACTTGATCAGCTGGTGACCCAAGGCTATTTGCGACGACGCCCTGCCGGCTGGTTTTGGACGCACCCGCAAAGTGCAGCAGCCATGGTCAACCTCAGGGAGGACGGAGGCGGCCCCATCAACATCATTGAAGCTGATACGGGTGCTTTGCTGGGAACAATGGGCTCACCCCAATCTCATTACCAAGCCCACACCGGAGCTGTCTATGTCCACCAAGGCACCAGCTACGTGGTGCTGGAACTCAATGAAGCCGATCACTGCGCCCTTGTTCGCCGCGGCACCCCAGACTTTTATACGACGGCCCGTGACGTCACCCAAATTGAGGTCGTGGAATCGCTTAAGCACGAACTGTGGGGGCCAGTAGAAATGCACTTCGGTGCGGTTCAGGTTCGCACTCAGGTTGTTTCTTTCCAGCGCAAGGCGCTCATGTCCAATGAGGTCTTGGGTGAGGAGCCCTTGGAGCTGGAGGCCCGTGACCTGTTTACTAAGGCTGTGTGGTTCACGCTGGACAATGAGACGCTGTTGGCAGGAGGCCTAGTGGAACCGCAATTTCCTGGGGCCCTCCACGCAGCCGAACACGCAGCCATCGGTTTGCTGCCCTTGGTCGCTTCCAGCGACCGGTGGGATGTTGGCGGCGTTTCCACGGCCATTCACGCCGACACCGGCCAGCCCACCATTTTTGTCTATGATGGTCATCCCGGTGGAGCAGGTTTTGCTGAGCGAGGTTTCGACATGGCCCGCGTCTGGTTGCGCGCCACGAAGGAAGCTATCGAGGCGTGCGAATGTCCGTCAGGCTGCCCGTCATGCATTCAATCGCCCAAATGTGGCAACAAGAATAATCCTCTGGATAAGCGTGGAGCCGTGCAGCTGTTAGAGACGCTTTTGACGCACGCACCGGGCTAATTTCACTGTTCAATTATCAAAGAGCATGTGCGCCGTCACGCAGTTTAGTTCTCCGTTATGGCCCAGGTTGATTGCTTCCGGGCGGCACCGAATCTGCCGGCGGTCCGGCCCTAGCTTGGCCGTACGCTGGCCACGGCAGCGTGGTTCTGACAGCCACTTTTAGTTGCACCGATTTGCTCCCCGCCAGCTCAGTACAGGCCACGAGTGTTGCGGAATTGGCAGCGGCCACCTCTGCCGCAATGTGGCAAGGTGAACCCTCTCTCAGCCCCCTGAAGGCATCTGCGGCTGCGAGCGCAGCAAGATCTGCAGCGGTGGCTGCCTTCCCTGCCGCGACTGCGGCCGTTGCCAAACCCACCACAAGCATCATCAGGACCAGCATGGACAAGGCGAGACCTGCCGCCAACACGGTCCCGGCCCCGCGGTCATTGACGCTCATGACCGTTCTTTTCCCCGCTCATTGCCACAGCGTCGCACTGCCCGTTAGCCACAGAGCATTGGGCTGTCCGGACCCAACGCCACAGGGAAGTTTTGCGGATGGGCTGGCGATCCTCGGCTGTAGCGGTGTTGCCGGCAGGAAGGATCTTCCTCTCCTGCGGTTGCGATGGGCGCAACCGCGACGATTCGAGTTTTGCCGTTGCCTTGGCAGTTTGAGTCCACGGCACCAGACCAGACAAGGCTCCTCCGGACCGGCCTTGAACGGTGACCGTGCCGTACCCTCCGGAACTGCCAACACTGGTTGAAACGTTGTCTCCTGCCACGCGGGAAACGATTGCCGTGATTTGCCCGTGGGAGTCTCCACGAGCCATGGCCCGGGCACCTGCTCTGGCGCCCTCTTCGAGACGCAGCTGCAGCATGCCGGTGGAGACGCCGAGAAGCAGCAGTGCCAACAGCACCGTGACAGCAGGCAGGACCACCGCGAATTCAGCGGTCACGGACCCTCGAATTCGCTGTGGTGAGGGTCCGCCGGTCAATAGCGGCACACTCTGCTCCCGTTGTAGGCCCATAATGTGGCCCCTCCCCTGCTGTTCTGGTTGTGTCTGTAAAGACTGATCCATGTCACGTTGCCGGTGGTGGCCTGCCTCGACCAGTAAGGCTCTTGCACTACATGCTCAAAGCAGCCCGGATGATGTTCATGAGGAAGCCACGGACTTCATCGCTTTTGAGGATGACCACCAACAGGCCAGCGAATCCGACGGCAGCTAGAGTGGCTATGGCATATTCTGCAGTGGCCATACCGGCTTCAACTCCTGTCCACGGACGCCATCGCCAGTTCCGCCCGGAACGGAACTGCCGGTTCACCACCGGAGCAGTCTTGGTGGCGCCTGGAAATATCTCGGCTACGTTCTCTAATGCGAGGTTTTCCTCCGCACCGATTGTCATAGTAGGTACAGCACCATTGCTGCTCATCGTGACTCCTCATAGGTAGGGATGATCTTGGCAGCGGCCGATTTGCCCTGCCCAGCCCGTTGCCTCCGCTGCCGAAACTGTCGGGGCCAAAGGGACAAGCTGTTGCATCAACCTTTCACCCGTCTCAATCCCGGCGAAAGCCCGCAAAGGCGTTTCGTGGGCGGGTGAGACCCTAGCCAGGGCTGTGGATTAATCAAAATTAATGAAAGAGGTATGGTTCAGCAGATTCAACCGGCCACCCAGGGCAGGAACCGACGCAGAAGCAGGGGTGGGCGCAGCCGCATGGACGCAGGCCGGTGCCGCTGCAGGAGCGAGTGCAGCTTAGAAGCTCGTTAGAAGGCCGGGACCATGGCGATGACGACAGGAACAATTCCCAAGGCGACAAATGCGGGTAAGGAGCAAAGCCCCAGTGGCAGGACCAGCTTCACACCGAGCGCCGCCGCCCGCTTTTCCGCCTGGCGCCCGCCAGCCTTCCGAAGATGGGCTGCTTCGGCGTAGAGCAGAGGAGCCGCACCCGCTCCCGTTAGGGCGCCAAAGCTCAAGGCTGCATGAAGCTGGGCCAGTTCACTGTTGCCTGTGTTTCCCTCCCAGGCGTCATGCCAAGAAATCCCGATTTCTAACGCAGCTGCCACCCTCAGTAGTGCCTCGCGGATACCACTGCCAGAGACCGCGGCCACCACATGCAACCCGTTTTGAATGGTAAGCCCAGATTCCAGCGTAGTTCCGAGCAGATCCAGCAGCAGTGGCACCTTCACTACACCGGAGTAACTTTTTCCAACGGGGCCCCTCAGCTCTGGCCTAGATACGTCCCCATCTTCGTAGATTCCACCGCCACTCCGTGCTGCCGCCGTGGCCTTAAGAGGCTTTGCCGCTAGGCCAATACCCCAAGACAGCGAAAGGACAAGCATGGCGGCCCCTGCAAGGATGAAGACCATGCCTGCTCCCATGGTTATCGCCTTGTTTTCTCAGTGGCCACGTTTACTGGCCCCCTAATCCCGTGTGCTCGCCGGCTAGGGCGGCCAGCGGGCCCTGCAGCCTGAGCAATCAAGGCTGACGACCACATCCTGCCAACCACAGTGAAAGCAATCCCAGCGGCCAGCACGGTCCACCCCGCGGGCGATCCGAACAGAATAGCCAGTGGATCCACCCCCATGGCCATGCCCAGACCCAGCCCAACAAACGGCAGCCAGCCCAGCAGGCGTACCGTGGCTCGAGGACCTGCCAAGGCCGTTTCACGCAAGGCAGCTGCATCAAAGTCGGCTTCCATGGTGGTCGCCAGTCTGTTCAACACTGCCCCTACTGGCGCACCACTGGCTTCGCAGACTTCAAGGCACGCAGCAATTTCCAACCACATCTGGCGTTGCCCAGCACTCAAACTTGGGACTCGCCGCCGGTCTTTTGAAGTATCCGGGGCACAGGCGTTGCGGATAGCCGCCGCGCTGGATAATCCCAAAACGTTGGCACGTTGCACCACCAGTAACAGGGTGACCGTCGCGGTATTCCCCGCTTCCTCGGCCGCATTCTTTCCGGCCGCCAACCATCGGCGTCCCGTCCCGGCGTTGTGCGGCTCAGCCGCAACTACATGGGCCAACACGCCCCAAAGCTCAGGTCCTGTCCGGCCGGCAGCCAGCAGCGCAGCCAACTGACGGACCAAACGCGGAAGTGCCTCCGCTTCCGTTTCCTTCCGACTATTTGATGTTGCACCCCGAGGCGGCAAGGGCTCTCGCTTAGGTGTGCGCCGAACTGCCGTCATGCCGGTAAAGAGCAGCCAGACCGCCAGCGCAGCTGCCCCGAAGAAGAGCACTGTTCCAGTCATTTCGCCCCCACTTCCGGAACAACACCGATCCTTGGATTAGACAGCGAATCAGCCAATACTCCAAATAAGCTCTGCCCACTATGGCCCTCTGGAAGATTGTCAGCCCCGAGTCCCAACCTGTCAGCAAGCTCCGACCAAGCTGGACCGCGAAGCAACCTAGCAGCGGCTCCTTCACGAGCATCTTCGGGGACGGCCGCCGCCAGCGAAACAGCAGGGACCACTTCCAACTTGCCGTGCCGCAATTCCACCATGGCAATCTCAGACACCACCCGGCGTCCGTGGTGGCGTTCAATATGGATCACGGCATCGAGGGCGCTGGCACCCTGCAAGAACACAGCTTCTTGACTCATTCCTGCGAGCGCGCCCAAAGCTGCCAGCCGTGCAGGGACATCGTGGGCCCCGTTGGCGTGAATGGTTCCGCCACCTCCACTGTGACCGGTGTTCAGTGCCATGAGCAGCTCGCGAACTTCCCGCCCTCGACACTCCCCAACGATGAGCCTTCCGGGGTTCATCCGCAGAGCTTGACGAACCAGTTCTGCCAAGTCCACAGCACCGGCACCTTCCGAGTTTTCATGCCGGGCTTCCAACGTCACAACATGCGGGTGCGGCGGCTCGAGTTCTGCGGCGTCCTCGATGAGAACCAGGCGCTCGGATGGATCGCACGTCCCTAAAAGCGCTGACAGCAAGGTCGTTTTCCCAGCCCCCGTGGCACCGCTGATAAGAAAGTTCAGGCGCCTCCCCATCACCTTCATGAGGAGCTCGGCCATCGTCTGAGGCAGCGCCCCGGATGCCACCATGTGAGCTAGGGTCAGTGGGTCCTTCTTCTGGGTTCGAATGGACAACAACGTTCCGGCAGAAGAGATGGGCGACAGCACCGCATGTACGCGATAACCTCCGGAAATTTTGACGTCAACGCAGGGACTACTGTCATCGAGCCGTCGACCACCGCTGGCGATGAGCCGCACAGCCAAAGCGCGCAGCTGCCCTTCATGGCTGAACGTCACCCCCACCCGCTCCGGACCAGCACCCCGATCTATCCACACCGAATCGGGGGCGTTCACAAAGATGTCTGTCACGGCGGGATCGGCGGCAAGACCTTGCAGCGGTCCCAGACCGTTGAGTTCCGCCGTGATGCGGTCCATGGCGACCAACGACCCAGCAGCACCTAGCAAGCGCCCACTCTCACGCACCGCGCTTGCCACCTGAAGGTCGGTGACCGGTCCAGCCTGCGCCAGCACCGCCCGGCGGACCGTATCCAACAGCTCGGTGTCCAAGTGCTCAGCATCTAACAAGCTGAGATTGGGCCGTGCACCCGCCTCCGCCCCCGGTGCAGGGTACTCCGCGCCACCGGCATCCGAGCCCTTGATCTCGTCAGCTGCCCCTTGCCCAGACCACGTGGCAGAAGAATGTTTTCCCCGTGCACCCCGCGGCGTCATGACATGTCCCCAGATCTGATTCGCTGCGGCACCAGAGTGTCCCCTGCCATCCATTCAAGAACGCCAGCTAACAGCGGACGCACACGCCGCCTTCGCAGTAGCTCCGGAAAGCGCTGGGCCGCCAAAGCCGGCTCCAAACCGCGCAGCTTGGGTAGCTCCCCCACCAAGGGAAGCCCGGCAGCCGTTGCGACCAATTCAGCATCGATCCCCTCCCCTACAGGGCCACGAACGACGGCGGCAACCGGCAAGGTTGGCAACGCCTCTCCCAGCCGCACTGCTGCCGCCACGGCACGCAACCGGCCCGGGACAACCACCACCACACCGTTGCAATGGGAGCCGAAGGTTTCTAGGGCCTCCGGGGTCCTCCCCAGATCTACCACCACCAGGCCGTAGGCGCCTTGGGCCGCGCGCATAACTTCCGTGACGGCGTCGTGCGTTTGGGGTTGCCCGTATGTCGATTGCTCAGACCGCCCCGGCTGCATCACTTGAAATCCGGCGGGAGATTCTCTTACCCTTTCAGCCACCATGCTCCGCCCACCGACGCCTTCTTCTTCAGTGGCTCGCCCCGCTTCCCACGACAGCAGCGCCAAGGGGCCCACTTGAGGCAAGGCCGCTGCCAACTGCCCAGGATTGATAGATCCGGATACCCGAAGCAATTCCGGCCAGTGCAATCCGGGCACACCTTGCGTGCTCAGCATGGTTCCTAGGCCCCCACCCCACCGGTCCCCGTCCACCAGCAAGGTCCGCGTCCCCCTCGCCGCGGCCTCTGCTGCCACCAACAAGGACAAGGTTGAGGCACCGGCTCCACCACACCCGCCCACTACACCCAAAACCCCGGCACGTGACGCCGGGTTTTGCAGGCAGGCCAGATAATCGGCGAGCCAGTGGGCCGAATCGGGTAAAACAGCCACCCGATCGGCTTCCAAACGCGCAGCCTGTTGCCACATTCGGGCCGCATCAGCCGCAAAACCCACCACAATCACGGGCCCACTCCACCCTGCCGTTGCTGCGCCCGGCGCCGCATCGACCAGCACCGCGGCAATCTCCCCCTGCGCACCGGCGTTTTGTTCAAGGTCTTCGCCAAAGACCAGTTCGACGGCGGCTGCCGCAGCAACGCGTCCCACTTCACCTTGCAACTGCGAAGATGTAGACAGCAGCAGAACGGTGGTGTCTCGGCGCGGTAGCCACGGCTTCTGCGCCGGGTCAAAAACATGGCTGGATGCCGGCCCTTGATGTCGTCTCATAGGCATACTCTGCGCGTACTGCGTCGTTTGGCACAGACCCTCCCCGGTAAAAGTGGACGACGTCCCGAGCAAGGCAGGCTGTGGAGGAATTAATACCCCAGCCAGTGGAGAATGGAAGCTATGTACGCATTGCTGGCTGTGAGTCCCCACGATTCTGCCGTTGCCCTCCAGCTCAGGCACGACGACGGCACAGCTGCAGCACCCGTCCAAACACTCTCACGCACCGCTTTAGCAGCCGCCGTTGTCGCGCTGGAGCAAACCCACCGCCCTCGTTGGGTCTGGGACCGGGCCACCCATTGGTACCCGGAACTCCTTGGTGCCAATGTGCGTTTGGAACGATGCCACGATCTGGCACTGTGCCAAAACATCCTGCTGCACTCTGAATTTACTGCGGCCACAGGCTACTCCGAGCAAGCCACGGCAGTCCCTCCGGAAAATGAGGCTCCACGGCAAAGCGCTTTCGTGCCGGGTAATACAGCCGGCCAGGACAGCTTATTTGATGCTCCTCCAGTCGGGACTGGCAGCAGGAACTGGGACTTGGCAGCGGTCGCGAGGGAACTTGGCGCCCAAAAATCTGCCATTCATTCCTCCACACACCCCGCCAGGCTCACACTCTTGCTCAGTGCAGAATCTGCAGGTGCGCTGGTCGCTGCGGAGATGCATCATGAAGGTATCCCTTGGAGGGAAGATCTGCACAGGAGGCTGCTTCATGATGTACTCGGCCCGGAACCCGTTGGCTACGCTCGCCCAGAAAAGCTGGAAGCTCTGGCCGGAGTCCTGCGGACCGCCCTAAACGCACCATCCTTGAATCCAGACTCGCCGCAGGATCTGATGCGCGCCCTGCACCGGGCTGGGATAGAAGCAAAGTCGACCCGAAGCTGGGAACTGCAAGAGTTTAAGCACCCGGCCATCGAACCGCTGCTCGTCTACCGGAAGCTCAGTCGGCTCTTCACCACCAACGGCTGGAACTGGCTGCAACAGTGGGTCCACGACGGCCGCTTCCATTCCGAATATGTGGTGGGCGGTGTGGTCTCTGGGCGCTGGGCTTCGCGAGGAGGTGGCGCCATGCAGATCCCAGCGCAGATCAGGGGCGCCGCAGTGGCCGATCCCGGATACACCTTCCTCGTGGCCGATGCGGCCCAATTGGAACCCCGCGTGCTGGCGGCCCTGTCCCAGGACAGTGCCATGGCAGCTGCGGGCCGGGACTCGGCCGGCCACAACAAAGACCTCTACGCAGGCATCGCCGCCCAAGGCTTTGGCGGCGATCGCAGCATGGCCAAGATTGCTTTGTTGGGTGCCATCTACGGTGCCACCACGGGCGAATCTGGCCGGTTGGTCCCACAGCTGGCGCGGATGTATCCGCGTGCCCTTGACTTTGTTGAGCAGGCTGCCCGGGCCGGTGAGCGCGGCGAGAAGGTCACCACCCATCTGGGCCGCAGCACACCACCCACCTCCTCCGATTGGCAGGCAGGCCAGCAAAGTTCTTCGGCTCAGGAACAGCGCCGTGCCGAGTCCGCAGCCCGCTCCCGCGGCCGGTTCACGAGAAACTTTGTGGTTCAGGGAACCGCCGCAGAGTGGGCAAGTTGCTGGTTGGCTGAATTGCGACGCCGGCTCCACACTCTCGCGAGTAGCTCAGCTGCCGCTGGGGGCAGCACCACTTCAGGCGGTCCTGCGCTGGTGGCATTCCTGCACGACGAAGTGGTTGTGCACTGTCCCGTGGAATTAGTGGATGATGTCAGAGTGATTCTTCATGACTCCTCGCAGGCCGCCACTGACCTGCTCTTTGGCCCGATACCGTTGTCATTTCCAGTAAATGTCACTGTGGTCCAGTGCTACGCCGACGCGAAATAGCCAACGTTTCTGATCAACAGAGGCAATCAAATCGGCGCTGGGATTTCCCGTTTTTCATTCCATGGCACTGACCAGCCAAGCTCATGGAAGACATAGTTCAAGATCCCGGCGGTGAATCCCCAAAGCACCACATCGTTGACTTTAAAGGCCGGTCCGCGGTAGGTAAATCCCTCACGTTCCAACACTGCGGTGAAGCGATTGACCGGATCCAACAAGTCTCGAACCGGTACGCGGAATACCTGAGCCGATTCACCGTAGTCAACAACATCCACAGCTGTTTGCCGCGCCCACCAGCCAATTACCGGCGTAACCATGAAGTTGCTAACAGATAAGTAAACCTCTGGAAGCACTCCTAAAACTTCCACACCGGCGGGGTCAAGGCCCGTTTCTTCCTCAGCCTCGCGCAAGGCGGCCGCAGTGACGGATTCATCCTCAGGGTCCACGCCTCCGCCGGGGAAAGCTACCTGACCGGGGTGATCATTTAGGGTAGCTGCACGTTCCACCAGCAGTACATCGAGATCTGCCGAGACCAAGGGGTTTTCTGAGGCGGCCAAAATATCGTCTAAGGCACCAAAGAGCATCAACACTGCGGCGGGACGAGTTCCTGTGGCGTCCATGGGTATGTTCCACAGGGAGGTGTTGCCCAGTGTTTCGGTATCCGGCAGCGCTGCAGTGGCCGCAGCCTTTCCGGCCAGCTTGGCTAAATCTGAGTGGGCACTCACTGTTTGATCTTCTCGTTCTGGGGTGTGGCCGCGGCGACGGATTTGCTCCGGGCCGCCAGTTGCGACTCTTGCCGGTACTGAGCGGCCTTATCCACATCGGCCAGCATGCGAGCCAACAGTTCTTCTTGTCCCGCAGCCAGCTCGTATTTGAGCAACTTGGCAGCCTTCACAGGATCTACTTCCCCGTCCCCGTAAGCAGGGCATAGGTGGGCGATGGGGCAAGCCCCGCATGCGGGTTTCCGGGCGTGGCAGATGCGTCGTCCGTGAAAAACTACCCGGTGGGACAGCATGGTCCAGTCCTTGCGCTCAAACATCGCAGCCACATCGGATTCGATCCGGACGGGGTCAGTGGACTCGGTCCAGCCGAATCTGCGCGCTAGGCGAATGAAGTGGGTGTCCACCGTGATTCCGGGAACACCAAACGCATTACCCAGGACAACATTCGCCGTTTTCCGCCCGACTCCCGGGAGCGTAATGAGAGCCTCCAGGGAGCCAGGAATCACGCCGTCGTACTCGTCGACAATGCGCGTGGCTAAAGCCAAAAGATTAGCTGCCTTGGCCCGGAAAAAACCGGTGGACTTGATCAGTTCTTCAAGCTCCACGCTATGCGCCTGTGCCATCGCCAGCGGGGTGGGGAACCGGGCGAAGAGCTCAGGGGTTACTGCATTGACACGAATATCAGTGGTTTGCGCCGAGAGTACGGTGGCCACCAACAGCTCAAACGGATTGCGAAAATCAAGCTCGGCATGCGCGTACGGGTACAGCTCCGCCAGCTCGCGGTTGATTTTTCGTGCCCGCCGCTTGAGTCCAAGCGCTGTTTCCTTAGCCACCATCGTTGCGAGCTACTGGCTGTCGGAAGCCCGCTCGATACCGACCAAGTCGAGCAACACTCCGGTCTTGCCGTGGCTGTCCTGAACCAGGAAGCTGTTGCCACGATCTTCCAACGCCAGAATCCACGCGCCTGGAGCCAGCTTGAACGCGAATTGGCGCGTCTTTTCGTTAATCACGTTCTGCGGACGGTCAACGGCAAACCAGAAAGGTTCGGCCACTACTGGCTTCGCAACCGGGTTGACGGTAGCGGTGATGCTTTCGCGTGCAGCTGCCGGGGCGACAGGGCTCTCAGCAGCGGCTTCAGGCTTGACGGCTTCGGCCTTAGCCGCTTCAGTCTTGGCGGCCTCGGGGACCTGCGGGTTCAATGTGGTTGCAGCGGCGTCCTTGGACTTTCCGCTCTCACCGCGGGCAGCTTCGAGGTTGTCCGCGGAGGCCTGCCCGGAGGCGGCGGTGTGCGCGGCGGTGTTGGCGGCCGTAACACTTTGGTCTGCGAGAGGGTTCTGCGTGGAGCCATGTCCGGAGGTTGCAATGGCGGGGGTCGCCGAGCCGGAAGATGTAGCAGCGGATGCTGCGGGATTGGCTGCGGCCACAGCGCCTGCAGCGGCAGTCCCCGCGGCGCCACCAACAGCCTCTGCACCTGCACCTGCACCTGCAGAGTTTTCTTTGGCCGGGGTGAAAATCTGGCCAGCCGAGGTGTGAGTAGCTGCCGGGGCCGCGTTCCAACCGCCCTGCTGAGCACCAGCACCCGGCTGGCCTGCACCCTGCTGGCCGGGAACATACTGAGCAGGCACGCCCTGCGAGGGGGCACCCTGTCCCAACTGCTGGCCCCCACCCTGCTGGACCCCACCCTGCTGGCCAGCAGCAGTCTGGGCAACAACAGGTTTAGGTGCAGCCGGACGCTTGAGCGCAGGAACGGCGTCGCGCGCGGCAACATGAGCGGGAACGTCGGTGCGGCCGCTGAAGTCTGCCGCAAAAGCGGGGATCCACTGGGCACAGACTGTGGAAACCAGCAGGAGCAGGGCGCCGATCAGACCAATCAGGTACGCGATGCTGAAGTTGCTCACCGTTGCTGAGAAGAAGAAAAATGTTGCGAAGGAGGCCACCACTGAGGCGAACTGATCAACAGAGAGCGAGCCGATGCGGACCTTTGTGGCCGGGCTCATGCGCCGGGCCAAGAACAGCCCACCCACAACGAGGGGCAAGATCACCCCGATGCCAATGAAGAACAACCCAGCGGTATTCCACAGATTCGCGTTTCCGAGGACGGTCTTGATGATCGGCACCACGGAGGCTACGAAAATGATCGCTACTGAACCCAGTATTACTAGGTCCCGTAGGGTCAAAGGGCCCACGGCAGCTGTAGCAGCCGTTGAACCTTTTGCTGCGGTCTCGGTGGAGCCTGCTGACGCAGTTCCTGCTGCCGGACCAGCCCCAGTTCCCGCCGCTGTTCCCGTCGAAGGCCTACTTTGTTCATTCATGGTCTTGCTCCTCAAATGTCACGTTTGCTCCCAGCCTAGTTAACGGCCCGCGGCAACACTAGCGAGCCACGGTTCAAGTACAGCTCAAATACGCTGAAAATACGCCAAATTGGTGTGAAATGGGGCAGAATCACGGAGAACTACTCAGGGCCGCAGACCAAAAAATGCTGTTGAGCGCAGAAACCACCCCATTGGCCCCATCCAACTGTGACGGCGAACACTCCGGGCTGTGAGAAGCGATACAGTTAAAGAAGGAACGAAACGCTGTCCTTAGCAACCATCCATCGGGCATTTACTTCCTCAGCAGGAAGCGGCTTCATGCCGCCCAAACCTCAAAGTTTGAGTGAATTTTCGCTGGTCAGTCACTAAGCAGGAATGAAGGGATATTAGATGTCTGAGGTCACAACCGAAGCAAACGACCAGTCCGGAGACGCACTGGAGAACCTGCTCACCGAAAGCCGTCACTTCGCGCCGAGTGCGGACTTTGCCGCAAACGCGATTGTTCACGGAGACGAGTACGCGAAAGCTGAAAACGACCGGCCAGCCTTCTGGGGCGAGCAGGCCCGCGAGCTTCTGACCTGGTCCAAGCCCTTCACGAAGACCCTGGACTGGAGTAACCCTCCCTTCGCTACTTGGTTCGAGGACGGCGAAATCAACGCCTCCTACAACGCTTTGGACCGCCACGTCGAGGCCGGCAACGGCGACAGGGTGGCCATCCACTTCGAGGGTGAGCCCGGCGACACCCGCACCTACACGTATGCGCAGCTGACCGAAGAGGTCAAGAAGGCCGCCAACGCCTTCGAAAACTTGGGTCTCGTCAAGGGTGACCGCGTCGCTGTCTACCTGCCCATGATTCCCGAAGCCGTCATCACTCTGCTGGCTTGCGCCCGCATCGGCGCCATCCATTCTGTGGTATTCGGCGGCTTCTCCGCCGACGCTTTGCGCAGCCGCATTGACGATGCCGAAGCCAAACTAGTCATCACCTCCGATGGCACCTTCCGCCGCGGCAAGCCCAGCTCCTTGAAGCCTGCCGTTGACGAGGCCTTGAACACACCGGGCCATTCCGTGCAGCACGTAGTTGTGGTCAAGCGCAATGGCCAGGACGTCACCTGGGTCGAGGGCCGCGATATCTGGTGGGACGATTCCGTTGGCACGGCCTCCACCGAGCACACCGCCGTTGGCCACGCCGCCGAGCACCCGCTGTTTATCCTTTACACCTCCGGCACCACCGGCAAGCCTAAGGGCATTTTGCACACCACCGGCGGCTACCTCACCCAGACCGCGTACACGCACCGCGCCGTCTTTGATCTGCACCCGGAAACCGATGTTTTCTGGTGCACCGCCGACGTCGGCTGGATCACCGGCCATTCCTACGTCACCTACGCGCCGCTTATCAATGGTGCAACGCAGGTCATTTACGAGGGCACCCCCGATTCCCCGCATCAGGGCCGCTTCTGGGAGATCGTTGAGAAGTACAAGGTCTCGATCCTGTACACCGCGCCCACGGCGATCCGCACGTTCATGAAGTGGGGCGAGGACATCCCCAATAAGTACGATCTCTCCTCTATTCGCCTGCTTGGCTCAGTGGGCGAACCCATCAACCCGGAAGCCTGGATGTGGTACCGCCGCGTCATTGGCGGGAACAACGCACCCATCGTTGATACGTGGTGGCAGACAGAAACCGGCGCCATCATGGTGGCACCACTGCCCGGCGTCACCAACACCAAGCCAGGCTCGGCCCAGGTTCCCATGCCGGGCATCGCCGTTGATGTGGTGGACGAACTTGGCGCCTCTGTGCCTCACGGCCATGGCGGCTACCTCACCATTCGTGAGCCCTGGCCGTCCATGCTGCGCGGCATCTGGGGAGATAACGAGCGCTACAAAGATACTTACTGGTCTCGCTTCGATGACATGTATTTCGCCGGCGACGGCGCCAAGTGGGACGACGACGGCGACATCTGGCTACTGGGACGCGTGGACGACGTCATGAACGTTTCCGGCCATCGCCTCTCCACCACGGAAATTGAATCCGCGCTGGTCAGCCACCCTTCAGTCGCCGAGGCCGCCGTGGTTGGTGCTGCGGACGAGACCACCGGCCAGGCCGTCGTGGCGTTCGTCATCCTGCGCGGTTCTGCCGTGGAAGATGCTGACATTGTCACCACCCTGCGCAACCACGTGGGTAAGGAAATTGGCCCCATCGCCAAGCCCAAGACCATACTGGTGGTGCCCGAGTTGCCCAAGACTCGCTCGGGCAAGATCATGCGCCGTCTGCTCAAGGACGTTGCCGAAGGCCGTGCCGTGGGCGATGCCTCGACGCTGGCTGACAACACTGTCATGAACCAGATTGCAGAGTCCCTGAAGGCTTAACTGACCGAAGCAATGCCCGGGTCTCGATGGGCTCGACCACTGGTGGTCGAGCCCATCGAGACCCGGGCAGCCTCATTTAAGGGCATTATTAAGCCATGACTTCCTCCCACGCTACGGACCGCGGCACCTTGCTGATCCTCAACGGACCCAACCTCAACCTCTTGGGGACACGCGAACCTGCGATTTACGGCTCAAGTACCCTGGCCGACGTCGAACATCTCACCGAGGCGGCTGCCGAGTCCGCAGGATTCAGCACTACGTGCCTGCAGTCCAACCACGAGGGGGCGCTGCTGGATGCGATCCATGCCGCGCGAGGCACGGCTGTGGGCATCATCATCAACGCAGGCGCGTACACGCATACCTCGGTGGCTTTGCGGGACGCGATTTCCGGCGTCGAGCTTCCCACGGTGGAGGTACACATTTCTAACGTTCATCAGCGCGAGGAATTCCGTCACCATTCCTACCTCTCGGCAGTATGCAGTGCCGTCATCGTGGGCGCAGGCGTCCACGGCTACGAGCTGGCCGTGAACTACTTCGACAAGACACTCGCCTAGGACTCAGCGCTCTAGGACTCAGCGCTCTGGAACTCCGTTACCAGGCGTTACCCCACCTTGCAGGAACCTGCCCCCACCGGGCTGCTGAGGGCGGGGGCCGCTGCGATCACAGGCCCCGCTTCTTCCATGGTCAGCGCGAACCCAATGTTCTCGGTTGTGGTGGCCTTGGCGAAAACCACTCCCACCACGCGTCCGTCGCGGTCCAGGAGCGGGCCGCCGGAGTTCCCTGACTGTACATTTCCAGCCAGCTGGTAGACATCAAGAGCCGATTTCTCGCCACCGGTAATATCCGGAACCAGCATGGGCCCCGAGGACAGGACCGTTGCCGGGCGGACCTGCAAGGGACCGCCCAGAGGGTAACCGGCAAACGCTGCATCCGTGTTCCCGGGCAGGGTTCCGGCCGAGGGCAGCGGCGCGGCATTGAGGGAGTCGACGGCGAGCACAGCCAGGTCAGCGACGGGGTCGAAGTACACCACACGTGCAGGCAGGGCGCCCTGGGTCTGAGTCTGCACCATGGGCATCGAAACACCGGCCACGACGTGGGCATTGGTGACCACGCGTCCGGGAGAGACCACGAAGCCCGTGCCGGTCTGGTTTTGGCCACATTGGAAGGCTGTGCCGGAAATTTTCATGACAGATTCGGCTGCAGCGTTCCATGCTGAGGTGTTGGTGTCGGCGTTAGGTGCTGCCACCTCCACATTGGGCCCTGTGGGGTTGAGTAGGGCCGGGATGCCTTCCTGCAGCACCAGAGAACGTACTTGAGCCACGGCTGACTTCACCGGATTCGGCGTCCACGCCTCAATGCGGGAAATAACCTGCGATTTACCCAGCTGCTCAGACACCAGCGGGATACCCAAGTTGCCCACACCGAAGGCGAGGATGGAAATGACCAGCGCACCGACCGCCACGTTCATTGCCCCGCCCAGAAGGCGGTTCACGGCACGAATAGAATCGCTTCTGACGCCGCGCCCAATGGCGTTGCCGATCTTCAAGCCCAGCGCATGGCCCAGAGCAATCAACACAACTGTGGCGCCGATGACCATAGTTGTGCGCCAGCCCGGACTCGGTGCATATTGGCTAATAAAGGGGGCCGCAAAGAATGCGCCGAACGCTCCGGCAATAAAACCGGCAAGGCCGCCTAAGCTCGCCACCAGCCCTACTTTGAGCCCGTAAATCAGCTGCCACAGCAACCACAGAATTAGTAACGCATCAAGCCAGGAAAAACCAAACACGGTGTGGTGCGCTCCCATCATTGCCGCTCCGTCCAGCACCAGCACTGCGAGAGAGCGGCGTGAATGCGGAAGGTCGGTTTCGGACATGTGACATGCCCAAAGGAACATGTTACCGCCTTAGACACTGATTCTGCTGGGCCTCTAGCCTCTAGAGCCTGCCAATATGCTGACAATGAACGTCACCAATGCCAAATTGGTCACAAAATGGGAAAACATCTGAAAGAATCAATAACAGGTCATAACTTTTTTAGCTACTTAGCATTAGGAGATTTCATGGACATCGAGGTATTGCGCCGCGCACCACTTTTTGCCACGCTCGACGACGAGGCCTTCCGCCTTTTGACCGACGAACTGGCAGAGGTTGATCTTTCTCGCGGAGCTTCAGTGTTCCGCGAAGGCGATCAGGGCGACCAGCTCTACTTCATCGTTTCCGGCAAAGTGAAGTTGGGGCGCACCTCTTCTGACGGCCGCGAGTCACTCGTTGCCATCCTCGGCCCGGGCGAGCTCTTTGGTGAAATGGCACTCTTTGATCCGGCCCCCCGCAGCACCACGGCCACCGCAGTCTCCGAGACTCGCCTGGCCGGCTTGAAGAACGAATCCCTCAACGCTTTGCTGCGCAACCGTCCCGAGGTATCCATGCAGTTGCTGCAGGCCTTGGCTCGCCGCCTGCGCCGCACCAACGACAACCTCTCCGATCTGGTCTTCTCGGACGTCCCCGGCCGCGTGGCCAAGGCCATCCTTGACCTGGCAGATCGTTTTGGCCGTCCGGCAACTGACGGCATCCTCGTAGCTCACGAGCTCACGCAGGAGGAACTGGCCCAGCTGGTAGGCGCTTCACGCGAAACCGTCAACAAAGCCTTGGCCGAGTTCGTCCAGCGCGGCTGGCTCCGCCTGGAAGCCCGCGCCGTAGTCATCCTGGATGTCAACCGCCTGCGCCAGCGTTCACGCTAACCGCACCACACTAAGACGTACGACGCCGGCCATGTCACCTTATGGTGACCGGACCGGCGTCGCACTTTAAGTCGAAAACCACCCCAACGCTATCGCATCAATGGTCAGTTTCTGACGGACGCTCTCCCACTCATTGGCCTCTCACGAGCCGCATGCTGCGATAGCGTCGGCAAAAAAGCAACCATTGCTGCGGTAGCGTCGTGAGAGTTATAAAAGGCGGGACGTTAGCGCTCCCGGCAGGGCGCACCTTCGGACGCTGGCGCCGTGGCCACTTCGAGGTTGAACTCACCGTCGGCGTCCACCACCAGGGCCGGCTGATACTCATTTATGGGCCGCTTGTGGTTCAAGTAAGCGATACAGCCGCGGGCGGCAGCAATCTTTTCCAGAATAATTTCCACGCCGGGAACCAATAGCTCATCGAGACTCTGCCCGTTGGTGACCGGAAGCCCAATTTCATCACCCAACGCGGTGCTGTTCCGGTCGGCCAAAATTTCGCTGGCACTAGCCCAGCGGCCCCAAACGCCCTTGCTTGTGAGCAGCGCCGGTTCCTGACCAATCGGCAACGCCGCGGCAAAGTAGCGCGTATCGAAGCGCCTATGGGCGAAGTCGGGACTCAGCCAGTGGCTCAGCGGTTTGAGCAGATCAGTCCGCAAAGCCAAACTATAGCGGGTCAACAACGCCGCAAAAGTAGTCTCCTGCGTGGCAATGGCTTCCCGCGACCGCATCCATTCCGGGCCACCGAGTGCCTCGGCAAGGGAACCTGCATCAGCGCCCGCGAGCAGTACCCCGGTTTCTTCAAAAGTTTCCCGGATGGCGGCCACCACGTGGCGCTTGGCCAGCCCAATATCTTCTATTCCAAGGCTCTTGGCCCACGCACCAGGAGAGGGTCCCACCCAGTCGGTGACGTCGTCGTCCGCGGGTTCAACGGCTCCCCCCGGAAACGCTACGGCGCCCAGCGGCGATCCGCCCGGACGGTACGTCAAAAAGGTCTTGAGGCCGGCGGGGCTGTCTTTCAACAGCACCACCGACGACGCCGGTCGGGGCTTGCTGGGCGTACGCCCACCAAAATCCAGCCAGGCTTGTGCGGCCTCCCGCTGACTTGCGTTTAGCGGGAAGAGTCGCTTGCCTGCGGGCCGAAAACCCGCTGGATTGTTACTGGAATTCGGCAATCAACTCAACCTCAACGGGTGAATCCAAAGGTAAAACTGCAACTCCCACAGCGGAGCGGGCGTGGACGCCTGCCTCTCCAAATACTTGGCCCAAGAGCTCGGAGGCGCCGTTGATGACGCCGGGCTGGCCGGTGAAGGAAGGATCTGAGGCCACGAAGCCTACGACCTTCACGATGCGGGTGACTCGATCAAGGTCACCAATAACGCTTTTCAGGGCGGCAATGGCGTTGATTGCGCAGGTTGCGGCCAGTGCTTTTGCGTCCTCAGCGGAAACTTCGGCACCAACTTTTCCGGTGGCTGGGAGTTTGCCGTCAATAAAAGGCAGCTGCCCGGAGGTGTAAACATGGTTGCCAGAGATGATGGCCGGCACGTAGGCAGCCACGGGCGCAGCGACCGCTGGCAGGCTCATGCCCAGCTCAGCCAGACGCGCTTCAATGCGTGAACTTCCTTGAGATGGCGCGGTATTCACGGTTACGCCTTCTCTCTTTTAAGGTAAGCAACCAAGCCGCGACCGTCGGGGCCCGGAACAACCTGAACCAGCTCCCAACCTTCGTCGCCCCAGCTATCCAGGATGGCTTTGGTGTTGTGGATAATCAGCGGAATCGTAGAGTACTCCCATTTGGTCATACGTCAAAGCGTAGCCCCTGCCGGTAAACTGGAAAAATGGCAGCAAAAAAACACCCCATTTTCGATACCGCCACAACGCTGGGCAAATTGGTTCTCTTCCTCGGAGTGAGCGCTATTTGTGGTGTCCTGGTGGCCGGGCTCATGGTTCCGGCCGCGGCTCTGGCGAGCACCACTACCACCTCCTCCATCACGCTCTTTGACGAGCTACCGGATGAGATGACAGTGGGGACCCCGGCTCAGTCGTCCAAGATCCTGGCATCGGATGGGTCTTTGCTGGCTACCTTCTATGACCAGAACCGCACCGAGGTGCCGCTGGATCAGATCTCGCCGTTTATGAAGAACGCCATTATTGCGGTGGAGGATGCGCGCTATTACGATCATGGCGGCATTGACACCCGCGGTTTGATGCGTGCTGTCACGGCTATGGCTCAGGGTGGCGGGCGCCAAGGTGCTTCCACCATCACCCAGCAGTTCGTGAACAACGTCATCATCCAGACGTATGCGGCGGACGGTGAGTACGACAAGATTAAGCTCGGCGCCGACAAAGGAGTCGGCGAGAAGGTCCGCGAAATCAAGCTGGCCATCGCCATCGAAAAGAAGTACAGCAAGGATGAGATCCTGCAGGGTTACCTGAACTGGGTGCTGTATGCCAACGGGAACTTCGGTATCGAATCCGCTGCCTACAACTACTTCGGCGTCCACGCCAAGGACTTGAACCTGCAGCAGTCTGCCCTGCTGGCAGGTGTGGTCAATAGCCCGCAGATCTACGATCCCATTGCCAATCCCGAGAATTCCCTCAAGCGTCGCAACTTGGTCCTGGATCACATGCTGGATCAGGGGATGATCGATGCTAAGCAGCACGCGGACGCTGTAGCCAGCAAGATCGATTTGAAGGTGCAGCCCAGCCGCAACGGTTGCACCACTGCTGTACGCGCCGAGTACTTCTGCGAGTATGTGGCGAATCTGTTTGTCAATGATCCGGCTTACGGAAAAACGGCCGAGGACCGCCTCAAGGTCCTGCTTCAGGGCGGCTTGACCGTCACCACAACACTGGATCCTGTGCTGCAAGATGCCGCGCAGGCCCAGTTCGCCAACTTTGCGCCCATTGACAACAACCCCGACAAGGTTGGCCAGGCGATTGTCACCGTTCAGCCAGGTACCGGCAAAATCCTCGCCATGGCCCAGAACACCAAACTGGCACCGCCGGAAGGTCAATGGAAGACGGACTACAACTTTGCTGTTGATCGTCTTGACGCCAACGGTCAGTCATTGGGCGGCTCCGGCGGCTTTGATGTGGGTTCAACCATCAAGCCCTTCACCTTTGCTGAGTGGCTCAATGCCGGCCGTAGGATTGACGACAGGGTGGACGCTTCAGTGCGCCGCTACCCCCAGTCACGTCCGTGGAACAACAGCTGTGGTGTAACCGGCGGCTACTACGACAGCTCCGATCCCCAAGTGGCCGAGGATCTGCAAAACGCCGATGGACCCAACGGTATTTACTACCGAACCTATACGGCAAGGGAAGGCCTCTACCTGTCGTTGAACACCGCAACCATGGCAACTGCTGCCCAGCTGGACATCTGCAACATCCAGAAGATGATGACGGCTACCGGAATCCACAAGGGCAGTGACGTCACCAAACCCTACGACGTCTCCAGCATCAGTAGCCTGCTCGGCAGCGGCGAAGTTGCTCCGATGACCATGGCCAATGCCTTCGCCACCTTCGCCTCCGGGGGAATGCGTTGCGATCCTATCGCTCTGGTATCCATTACCAATGTCAAGGGTGACAAGTTCCCCGTTCCGGGAGCCAATTGCAAGCAGACCGTCAAGCCCGAGGTTGCTGCCGGCGTGAACATGGTGCTCCAGCAGGTGCTGCAAAATGGTTCCGGTTATGCCATCCCGCTGCAGTACCCGGCGGGCGCCAAGACCGGTACCACTAACGAATCCGAGCAGACCTGGACCATTGGTTACACCAAAGGTTTGGCTACGGCGTCGTGGGTGGGCAACCCGGAGGCTAAGGGCCAATCCACGAACGGCAAGCTCATTGCTGGCCAGCGTATCCCGTATGTTGATGGTTCAACCTACGCAGGCAAGGCCTGGCAGGGCTACATGAACCAGGTCGCAGGAAACTACGATGTGAGTGGCTTCGCCCCGCCGCCGGTTAGCATGATCAGCCCGCCAGCTCCCCCGCCACCGCCCGCCGAAACCAAGTCCGCAAATGATGACAAGAAGCAAGAGTCTGACTCGAAGCCGGCAGATTCTAAGCCCGATACCAGTAACAAAGACAAGAAAGACTAGAGCAGCGCTCATATGTCCAGTATGCGAACAGCCCCGTCCCGCTTCACCACAGTGAAAGCGGCGGCGGGGCTTGCCGTTGCCGCCGGTGTGGGCGCCGTTGTGTATGGCTCCTTGATTGAACGGAACTGGTTTACTCTCCGCGAGGAGCAGCTTGCCATTTTGCCACCCGGATCCGATCCGTTCACCATTTTGCACCTCTCGGATATTCATCTGTCCCCGGGACAGGGCAAGAAGACTAGCTGGCTGCGTGAGCTGGCCTCGTTGCAGCCGGATTTGGTGGTCAACACCGGGGACAACCTCAGCCACCCCAAGGCCATTGCGCCGCTGTTGGACGCGCTGGGACCACTCATGGAATTTCCTGGGGTCTTTGTCCCGGGTTCCAACGACTACTTCGCTCCCCGCCTGAGGAGCCCGTTCGCCTACTTCACCGGACCCTCCAAACTCGGGTCGGATAGCAAGCGCCCGCCCGTCGCCCTGGACACGGAGGCGTTGCACGCTGGGTTCGGCATGGGTGGCTGGGTCAACCTGACCAATCGGGCGCAGTCCATCCCGCTCAAGGGAATCCGCTTCGACTTCAGCGGCGTGGATGATCCACACCTCAATCGGGAACGCTATGCGGGTTGGCCCCGTGGCGCTGCGGGTCAGGATAGTGCCCCGCATGTGAAGGTCGCCGTGGTGCATGCTCCCTATCAGCGTGTTCTGGACCATTTCACCACCGACGCCGCCGATCTGATTCTGGCAGGCCACACCCACGGCGGTCAGGTTTGCATACCTGGATACGGTGCACTGGTGAGCAATTGCGATCTGCCCACGTGGCGCGCCAAAGGACTCAACGATTGGGAGTCAGCAGGACGTACTTCTCCGGTTAATGTCTCTGCGGGGATCGGCACCTCCCGCACGGCCCCCTTCCGCTTCGCCTGCCGCCCCGAGGCGGTTGTCTTGACTTTGACTGCGAAGGCGTAGCTGAGCCTTAACGGAATTAGCTTGTTGCAGTTCCCCATCGCTTGCTCTAACTTTTCCTCAGCCGTCCTCCGACAGGAACTCCGCCCTGCCGCTCGATTTCGTATTCATGGCCTCCGTCCGCTATTCTTGAGAGGTTGCTTTTCCAGACCGTCACTGGTCAGGGAAGAGCGCGGATCGGGGTGTGGCGCAGCTTGGTAGCGCGCGTCGTTCGGGACGACGAGGCCGCAGGTTCAAATCCTGTCACCCCGACCAAAACATAGAAACAGTGGCATCCATCGGATGTCACTGTTTTTAGTTAACTTCGAAACAGCAGCTGATGCGCTGAATCTGTTCGAGACTGCAGTAGAAGCGACAAAAATGCAATTTTTATCGCATCAGCTGCGTTTTGGATTTTACCGAAGCGGCGTTATTGGGCCGGCTTAGCGGGTTAGCGCCCCACGCAACCAGCCATGAAGCACTGAGCCGTGAGATATGACTGTTTAGCCCGGGGAGAGCGACCTTTCCTCACGGCTGAATTCACCGGAAGAGGGTAATTCTTAGAAATTGGCACCCAACCCATTTTCTCCCAACGACTAAGATGGACGCTATGAGCGACACACTTTCCCCGTGCCCCGTATGCAACTGCGAGTACACCTATGAAATGGGTGAACTTTTGGTGTGCCCAGAATGCGCGCACGAATGGTCCCCCTCTGAAGAAAACGAAGCAGCTGCCGAAAAAGAGACCGTGGTTAAGGACGCCGTGGGCAACGTTCTGTCCGACGGCGACACCGTCAGTATCGTTAAGACCATGAAGGTCAAGGGCAGCCCCCAGGACCTAAAAATTGGCACTAAGGTCCGCAACATCCGGCTTATCACCCCGGTCAATGGCCACGACATCGATGCCAAGGTTGACGGATTTGGGCCCATGAAGCTCAAGTCCAGCATCGCCAAAAAGGTTTGAGCACCTACCGTCGGGCTGCCCTGGTCTTCGGAGCGAGCATGGTCCTTGTAATAACCATGACCTTGGGAACAAACATGATGCCTGACGCTAGGATTCTTGGGTGACTTCTTGGTTTGAGGCAGTGCCCGCCTTTGCGGTGGCACTACTGATTCTTGCCCTGCCCGGGGCCGCCGTATTGGCTGCCCTGCGGATTCGGGGACTTCTTGCCCTGTGCCTAGCCCCTGCCGTATCGGTCTCGGTACTATCTGTCAGCGCCATAGTGGCGCCGTTGATCCACCTGAGCTGGGGCATTCCCGTAGTTCTCTTGGGGACGGCCATTACCACCGCTGCTGCGTGGGCTGCCCGGCGTTTCATTCCGGCGCTGACCTCCATCGCGGTGGTTTCAGGACCACGGTCCCGTGTTGGGCTCAGCGCCGGAGTCACTGGTGCTTTAACGGCTCTGGCCATCACCACATTGTTGTTGTTACTGGTCGCCCGCACGCCGGAGCAGTTCACCCAGGGTTACGACTCTGTGTTCCATCTAAATGCTGCAGCATTCGCCGTTGACACCGGAAATGCCTCCTCATTTGCGATTTCCAGCTTCATCCTGCCCACCGTCAAATCCTCGTTTTATCCTGGCGCGTGGCACGGCTTAGTAAGTTTGTTGGCGATCGTCACCGGCATCAGCATTCCGGCGGCCACTAACGTTATGTGGCTGGCAGTTGCCGGGTTGGTGTGGCCCTTGAGCGCCATGTTCCTCACGCGCGTTCTCTTTGGTGCACGGCCCTTGTTGCTAGTTTGCGCGGCGGCTCTGGCTGCAGCCTTTCCTGCTTTCCCGTGGCTGTTGCTGCAATACGGCTCCGCTTACCCCAATGCACTGTCCAACGCACTGGTGCCGGTGGGAATCGGCTTGGCACTCTTGATTCTTCGCCCGTCCAGACACCACGGCCTGGAACCGGCACAGGCCTTGACCCTAGTGGTACTGTTTCTGCCCGGAGCTGTCACCGCCCAGCCCAATGGCGTCTTTAGCATTTTGTTGGTGCTCACTCCCCTGCTGGGCTACTTGGTTTACGCCTGGCTGCGAGGCGGTTTTCGTCGCAGCCGCACCCATGGCTGGGCCCGGGTGACGTTGCTGATCGTAGCTCTCGGAGTTGCCGCGGCAGCCTTATACACGCTGCCACAAATCCGCAGCCTTTTCTCCTACACCAGCCCAGCATTCCTATCCTTCCCGTTGGCGCTGATCCGCAACCTCACCCACGCACCCGCCCCCATCTGGTTCCCCGCGCTAGCATTAGCCGCCCTGGTTTTGATGGGAGTCCGTGCCGGATTCCGCCGCCCGGGCCTGCGCTGGCTACCGGCCGCGTTAGTGCTGTTGGCTTTCACCTACCCACTGACGGCGGGCACCAACTTTGTTCCGGCCAACATTGCCATGGCGCCTTGGTGGGACAACCCGGAACGCATTGCTGCCCTGATGCCCCTGCTGGCCGTTCCACTGGCCGCCTTGGGCCTCGTCCAGGCAATGGATTGGCTGGGCAGTAAAGCCAGGGCTCGCAATCTTTCGCCTGCCCTGCTTCGGCGCAAGGGGAAGGTAGCTGCGGCGTCTGGTCTCGTCGTCGTACTTGCCCTCAGTAACCCCGGGCTATGGCAGATGAAGGGAGAGGTGGGCATCATGTTTGAGGTCCCGGCTGAGCCCAACTCTTTGGCCCAGATTGATGCGCAGGAATTGGCGTTGATCCATAGGCTGCCGGACTACACCACCACCAATGACGTCATTGCCAATAACCCGTACAACGGTTCTGCGCTGGCCATGGCGCTGGCAGATCAGCAGATGCTGTTCCCGTACAGCTCACAAGGAGACCTGAACGAGGATCTGTACACCCTACGCTTTTGGCTCAACCGAGTTGGCAGCGATCCTGAGGTGTGCGCTGCGGCAAAACGGCAAGGCGTGAGCTACCTGCTAGATTTTGGCACCGACTATATTCCGGCTTTCAATGACCCGAGGTCGCTGTATCCGGGCATTACCTTGGCAGCAGACTCGGAGGCCTTCACCCTCGTCGCCACTGAAGGACATGCCAAGCTCTACAAGCTCACCACGTGCGGTGGCATTCGCCTTTAGGACAAGATTTTGGGGAAATTGACAACTTTTGTCACATGACCTGAGACTATTACGTACCAAGGCAATAGAGTTGAGCCAGCGCAAGATGACCGGCAATAAGGCACACAAATAAGGAAACTTCTATGGGAAGCAGTTTTGGTGATCGGCTCAGACAAGAGCGGCTTGCAAGACAGTTAACACAGGCAGAGCTGGGCGGAGATCTGTACTCGGCCAGCTACGTTTCGTTATTGGAAAACGCACACCGTGAGCCGACGGTTGACATCATCAAACAGTTGGCACTGCAACTCCAAGTGGCGCCGTCGTCCGTTGCGGACTGGGTCGAAGGGGCTACAACAGAAAGTGACTGCCTGCGATTGTCGCTGTGCGCTCAACAGTGCTGGGACACCCGGGACTACCTTGGCGCAGCTACCCATGCAAAGGCGGCCGCGCAATTGGCCCAAACCGCCAAGGACCAGGTGACATGGTGGAATATGATCTTCCTGGCCGCCAATTCGCTGTTGCGTCAGGGTGACAACATCGAGGCCACCAAAGTATTGCAGTCATTGGTGGCGCATCCTCTCACTGTTGAAAGTGATGCTCTCTCACTCCGCGCCCACCAGGTTATGGCGGCAGCAATGTTGGCCCAAGGCAATCTACAGGAATCGATCGAACACGGAATCCTGGCCGTCAGCATCGGCTCGGGCGACAGTGCCGAAGAGTTTAGCGCCTACCTTATGGCCCTGCAGACGCTGGTTGGTGGCCTGACCGAGGCGGGCCGACTCGACGAGGCATGGACCCACACCACTGCTCTATCCGAAGCTGTCACCGATTCGACGCCGGCCCAAATGGCTGGCGAGATCCACTGGGTTATTGGCAACGTCGCCTTCATCCGCAAAGATGTCCGCACCGGGCTAGAACACCACGCTAAGGCTAGTCAGTTACTCTCGCCGGCCACGGATCTATCCCGGTGGGCCCAGTTCAACAAGGCGACGGCGTGGGTGCGACTCATGGCCGGCGTTGTGGAACCTGCCACCTTGCAGGCCATTGAGCGCAGCGAACTAGCCCATTCAGTGGTTGGCGCAACACCTGCTGAAACCCTTGAAGTGTCGCTGTTGCGAGCCCGCTGGCACTATCTCAATCATGAACTGCCCCTGGCGCTGGAGTTACTGGAAAAGATCGAGGCGCAGAAGGACCAGCTGGCTCCACACATCGCAGGCGACTCGGCACTCTTGTTCGGCAATGCCTTGGAAGCTGCTGATCGTCATCTAGAGGCCATCACGGCCTACTCAAATGCCCACGAACGGTTCACCGTAGCCGGAGCGTTGGACAGGGCGGCCGTGGCACAGGATTTGCTGAAAGCACTGAGTCCTAGCGGTGTCTAGGGTCAGTTGGCTGGGCTGTCTCGGTCCGGGGTTGGCGGGTTGGCGGGTTGGCCGGCCGGCGTGCCACGTAGGGATCGCAAAGCTTAAACGAAACTGAGCTGTAGAAAGTGGCCTGAGCGCCACGTCCTACAGCTCAGTTTCGTTAAGGGGGTAATCCGGAATTACAGGACTACGTGCTTACACGAACCTGGTGCCTGTCAGGCGTTCAAAGGCTTCCACATAGCGTGAGCGGGTACGCTCCACCACAGCGGCGGGCAGCGCAGGAGGAGGTGTGTCGCTGGCGCGATCCCAGCCCGATGCCGGGCTAGCCAGCCAATCCCGCACGTACTGCTTGTCAAAACTGGGCTGTGCCTGACCCGGGGCCCAGAGCTCTGCATCCCAAAAGCGGGAGGAATCCGGAGTCAGAACTTCATCGCCGAGCGTGATGACGCCGGTCGCTGGATCGGTGCCGAACTCCACTTTAGTGTCGGCCAAAATGATGCCACGTTCGCGGGCAATTTCTTCAGCGCGTGAGTAGATTTCCAAGGTCAATGTGCGCAGCGACTCGGCGGAGTGCTCCCCTACCGTATCTACCATCTGAGCGAAGCTGATGTTCTCATCGTGTTCGCCCACCTCTGCCTTGGCCGACGGTGTGAAGATGGCCGGTTCCAGACGCGACCCATCTTCCAAACCGGCCGTCAGCGGCAGGCTGCACACCGTCTGCGAGGCGCGGTATTCAGTGAGCCCCGAACCCGTCAGGTAGCCGCGGGCGATGCACTCGATGGGGAACATCTCCAGTTTCTTGCAGACCATGGCCCGGCCCGCTACGGCCGCAGGAACACCGTCTTCCACAGTGGTGGCCACCAGGTGATTGGGGACGTTGAGCTGCTCAAACCACCACAAGCTGAGCCCGGTTAAGATGCGCCCCTTGTCCGGGATTTCGGTGCTGAGAATATGGTCAAAGGCGCTGATCCGGTCACTAGCAACCACCAGAACCACATCGTCGCGGCCTGCGAACGGGGTCACCGAGTGGGTCTGAGATTCGACAGAGTCATCCGCCAAAGCCGGGACATACAAATCGCGGACCTTGCCGGAGTAAACGTGGTTCCAGCCGGGCAGAAGGGGGGCTGCGGGAATAGCAAGAGTCATAAAAACAGTCCTATGCCTGTGAAGGGTTCGTGGTCACGGTAATTTCCCCGCGGGCAGCCTTGGCCGCAATATCAGTGCGGTACTGGCCACCTTCCAGTGAAATTTCATTCATGCCGGCGTACGCTTTTTCCCGGGCGTCCTCGAGGTCCACACCCAGCCCAACCACAGCGAGTACGCGACCTCCGGCACTCACAGTACTGCCGTCGTCGTCCGTGCCGGTGCCCGCATGCAGCACGTGCACGCCGTCGAGCCTGTTGGCCTTCTTCAGACCGCGGATCTTATCGCCAGTACGGGGCGCCTCGGGGTAATTTTCGCTGGCAAGAACGACGGCGACCGCGGTCTCGGGTGCCCACCGCAACTCATCGATCTCATCCAGTTGGCCCTTGGCTGCCGCCATGAGAACGCCACCCAGTGGGGTTTTCAGGCGGGCCAGCACGGCTTGGGTCTCAGGGTCGCCGAAACGGGCGTTGAATTCAATGACACGGGTGCCGCGGCTAGTCAGGGCCAGTCCGCAGTACAGAACACCGGTGAAGGGGGTGCCGCGGTGGGCCATGGCGTCAATGGTGGGCTGGGCAACCCGGTCAATAACTTCCTGAACTAGGCCGGCGGGGGCCCATTCCAGCGGGGAGTAAGCGCCCATGCCGCCGGTGTTGGGACCTTCATCGCCGTCGAAAATGCGCTTGAAATCTTGGGCGGGGGCCAGCGGAACGACGGTGCGACCATCGGCCAGTACAAAGAGGGAAACCTCGGGGCCGTCAAGGAATTCTTCAATAACAACTGTGCCGCCCACGTCAAAGCAGGACTGGGCGTGGGCCAAAGCCTCATCGCGGTCATCGGTGACCACTACGCCCTTGCCGGCTGCCAAGCCGTCGTCCTTGACCACATAGGGTGCCCCGAAGGTGTCGAGCGCATCGGCGGCTTCTTCAGTATTAACGGCAACTTTGGCCATCGCCGTGGGAACCTGAGCTTCTGCCATAACGATCTTCGCGAACGCCTTGGACGCTTCCAGCTGCGCAGCTTCCTTGCTGGGCCCAAACACCGGGATGCCTGCGGCACGGATGGCGTCGGCAACACCTGCTGCCAAGGGAGCCTCGGGCCCTACAACCACCAGATCGCTTTCCAGCTTCAGCGTCAGGGCTGCCACGGCGGCAGGATCACTGGCGTTGATCTCATGGGTAGGTACGATGGCCGCGATCCCGGCATTGCCAGGTGCGCTGTGCACTTCACTGACGTTGGGGTCGCTGAGCAACGAGCGGACAATGGCGTGTTCGCGGCCTCCGGGGCCAATCACTAAAACCTTCACCCCTCTAGGGTACTTGGCTTGAGCCTCGGGGCCGTATGTTGCGGGAGTTCCGTCCACATAGGGCCGAACCACGGAGACACGCACAGCAGCAATCGCCATCAGAAGGCAGTCTTAGGCACCGCCAAGGAACAGCAGGAGAGTAGCATTTCACCGTAACAATTCAACTGGATCTCATGTCCAGAGGGCTGAGATTCCGCAGCGAATCACCCTAAACAGTCACCCACCAAGTCAATGGGGAGGTCTTCCAGCCCCGCCAAATCAGGAAATCCTGGCAATTTGCGAAGATCGATCGCGATTTACTTTGCGGTTAGTTAGTCCATTTGATAGCTTTATCGATGGATTGAGCGGTTCTCTCGCAGCAGATCCTCGCGCCTTCAGGTAACTTCAACTCATCAGGATCTTTTAATCTTCTTCAGGGGGAACCACTTCATGCAAGCATCCACGCGCGCTTTTATTAAGCGCGGAGGTGCGGCCTGCGCCGCAGCTGCCGTCTTGTTGGGCGGTAGCTTCACTGCCGCCACGGCAGCGCCGTCGAATGACCTGGCGCCCTCGCCGGCCGTCAGCGTCGAAGCTACTTCACCCACGAACTCCGATGCTCCACCCGCTTCCTCCAGCGCAGCACCGCTGCCTGAAGGCCTCGCGGAGGCTGTAGACCGCGACTTGAACTTGAGCGTTGAGGAATTCAACGCCCAAGGTGAACTGGCGGCGAAGGCAGCCGAGATCCAGACGGAAGTTACCAAGGCCGACCCGGCGGGAGTCGTCTCTATTGCTGGCGACACCATCAAGGTGCAGACCTCTCCCACGGCATCCGCAGCCGCCAAGACGGCCGCAGGCGGCTCCAAGGTAGTTATCACGACAGCTCCAGCAGCTCCGGCGACAGCACCGGGCAACGCCACAAGCCTTGACTCGCTCATTGCGGCTTATGCGAGTGAATTTGGTGTTGCCAACCTTCAGTCCATCATGGTCAATGGCAACGGAGAGTTCGTCATCCGCACCGGCGATCCGCTCAGTGCCGGCCCAGCACTGAATGCCCGCAGTTTCACTGCAACTGTCCAGCCCTTAGTTGCCGACTTTGCGGCAAAGTTCACAAATGTCACGGTGGAGGCAGCCTCAGGCCCCGCCACCCCATTGGCCACCGATGTAGTCAACGGCCAGGGCTACCTCGCCGTTGACAGCACCTTCACAAACGGCGGCAGCTGCAGCATCGGCTGGAACGGCTTCAACAGGGACGGCAACCCGGCCATTGTCACGGCTGGGCATTGCACGCAGGACGGCGCCTTGACGGATACCTACTTGACCGATCCACAGCAGGAACCGGCCGTCACCGAAGACTTAAATTCCGGCGGCATATTGGGCCCCCTAGGCACCTTTGGCGCGTCACAGTTTGGCGGCCCCGGCAACACCCCCGGAGCCCCAGGGCCTAACTGGGACGGAACTGCGAATACTGCCAGCAACATTGGCACCGACGTGGCCGTTATTGACGGCATCAACCCTGAGGTGAACCTACTGGCCAAAGTCACCGACTGGACAACGCCGGCAGACCCCCAAGCCGCCGGCCCCGTCGTCGCGGGTGTTTCCGAAGCCGTCCTCGGCACAAGCATCTGCAAATCCGGCCGTACCACTGGCTGGAGCTGCGGCACCGTGTCTGAAGTCGGAGCCTTCTTTGTGGGGGGCTATAAAATGGCGACCGATCCAGACGACATCCGCGTGGTGCGCGGGTTCGGTTCGACCAGCCTCCAGGCCAGTCAGGGCGACTCCGGCGGCGCCATCATCGCCGGAAACATGGCAGTCGGCATGATCAGCGCGGGTACCACTGACGGCACTAAGACGTACGGCGTGAGCCTTATGGATGCCTTGAAGCACACGGACGGCTACAGCGTGAAGATCTTCTTGGAGAAGCCCGTGGTCACCACCACAGGGACCGTCTACCGCGAAGGCACCATCTCCGGGACCGTTACCGGCACCCCTGCTGGCACCACGGTGACCGTAATCATCGACGGCGTAACCACTGAAGTTCCCGTCGTGGGCGGCACGTGGACCGCAAAGGCCCCGAACAAGTTTGGCACCTTCCCCGTCACCGCACAGACCAAGAACGGTTTCAGCACCTCTGAAACCGCAGAGGCGTCCGTTGAAGTCATCAAGGAGACCTTGGCCGTTCCGGTCATCACGGCTCCTGCGAACGAAGGCACTGTTGCAGCCCCCGTCACGGTCATCACCGGCACCGGCAAGGCTGGCGCCACCGTTGAATTATCGGGCGATGCCACTGGCACCGCAGTAGTCGGCAAGGATGGCAAGTGGTCCGTCACGATCGACGAAGTCCTGGAAATTGGCAAGTACGCCGTGACTGCCAAGCAGACGCTGAAAGACTGGAACGATTCCAAGGAAGCCACGTCAACGTTTAGCGTCGTCTTGGCCGCCCCGGCAATCCTCTCCCCCGCCAATGGCCATGAATTCGCTTTCGATCAGGGCCCTGTAGAAATTACAGGTACCAACGTTGAAGACGCAACGGTGACGGTAGCCGTGGATGGAGCTACCTACGAGGCGACTGTTGTTGACGGCACTTGGAGCGTTAGTCTGGACGCCAGGCTCGCCACCGGCGAGTACACGGTCACGGCGGTACAGACTGTTGGCGACGACAAGTCCCTCACCTCCACCTGGAAATTCTCTGTCTTGGCTGAGCCGAAGCCGGAACCGAGCGAAGCTCCCAGCGTGACGGAGAAGCCGAAGCCGGAACCGAGCGAAGCTCCCAGCGAAGCTCCCAGCGAAGCTCCCAGCAAGGCTCCGTCGAGTAACGACCTGGCTAACACCGGCACTTCCAGCTCCGTGCTGGTACTCGGTGGAGCCGGTGGACTGTTGCTCCTGGCCGGATCGGTATTCCTGCTAATCCGCCGCCGCAACACCGCAGCCTAGGTTCCACTCGGACAGTAGGCTGTCAACTAAATAGATGTATTGACGGACCCACGCGGGAACGAATGTAAGCAGTGGGTCCCGTTCACGTTGAACGGGACCCACTGCCGTTAAGCGGAGGCACTATGAACAACCGAAAAATGACGTCAATCTTCCTCGCAGCAACCATGGCAGGAGCCCTCGGAATGAGCGCATGCAAGCCCACCCAAGAACCTGTGGCACCCGGAACGGAGCAGAGCGCCAGCCAGTCCGCCAACAAGTCAGCGACCGCCGAAGAGACCAACAACTTGTTGCAACTCAATGATTCACTTCGAACCGAGCTCGGCGATGCCTACTCTGATTCCTGGATCGAGGGAGCACAACTGCACGTTGCTGTGACCTCCGAATCAGCAGCCACCACCGTGACGGATGCTGGCGCCATTTCACACCTCGTCACCCTCGACGCGGCCCAATTGGAGACAGCCCTGCAAGCTGTCATGACCTGGCGCGGTTCACTACCCAGCGAACAGGGCGCCGCGATTCACAAGGTCATCCCTGACGGGCGCACCGGGACCGTGACCGTTTTTGTTGCTCCTGACCAGCTCGACGCCGTTGCCCAGGCTGCCGCTGCCAGCAAGCCTGCCGGGGACGTTCCGTTGCTCTTCAAGGAATCTGCCGGACTTGCGTCTCCGCTGTAGCCCCGCCCACTGTTTCGCTCGATAAGATGGCACCATGATCCATACTTTCCGGGCGGATGACGCCGTAGAACTTGCCGTCCTTGAACGCAGCGGCTTCGTGGAGTCCCGGCACATAGGATCGGCCGTTGTTCTGGCCGGCGATGGCTCAGTCGTCACTGCTCTGGGCGATATCAGTGCCCCCATCTACCCGCGCTCGGCCACCAAGCCCTTCCAGGCTCTGGCCGCCATGCAGTCAGGTGTTCCCTTGCGGGGGGCACAGGTGGCGTTGGCAGCAGGCAGCCACACGGGTTCATTGGAACACATGGATGTTGTCGAGGGAATGCTCAAGGCCGCAGGATTAACTGAAGCTAATCTTGGCTGCCCGGCCGATTGGCCCAGCGATCCCGAAGCACGCGCCTGGCTGGTTCGCGCTGGCCGCGGCAAATCCAAACTGGCCATGAACTGCTCCGGCAAGCATGCAGCTTTTCTCTGGGCCTGCAAGGAGAACGGATGGGATCTTAACGGTTACCTTGAACCCAACCACCCCATGCAGCGGGCAGTGCGGACAACGCTGGAGGAGTACACCGGCGAGTCAATACACCACACCGGAACTGACGGTTGCGGCGCCCCCGTCATGGCCGTCACCCTCACCGGACTCGCACGAGCCTTCACCACGTTAGCCAAGGCTCCCTCGGATAAAAATGCCAACGCCCGTGCCGCCACGATCGCCACATCCATGTTGGATTACCCGTGGGCCGTGGAAGGGCACGGCCGCCCCAACACCGTAGTCATGGACGAACTCGGTGTTCTGGCCAAGCTGGGCGCCGAAGGGGTTCTCGCCATGGCCGCGCCCACGGGAGCGAGCGTTGCCGTCAAAATCCTCGACGGCAATGGCCGCGCCGCAACCTTAGTTGGCCTGACATTGCTGGCAGCCAGCGGCGCCCTGGATATTCCGGCAGTGGCCGAGGTTCTTGGCAAAGTAGTGCCACCCGTTCTGGGCGGTAGCCACCACGCCGGCAGCCTGCGTCTGGGTCAAGCAGTCAGTGCCCTACTGGACTAACACGCCCAAGCCAGCTTTTCCGGCGTCGAACATCCCCAACAGAACGTCCCCAAAAAAATTCAGGAGTATCCATGGCGGCCCGCCGACGCATCGACCTCGCCGAGGGAAGCGCCGCCTTGGCCGCCTGGCGCGGAGGGGAGCGAGCCCGGCCCGTGACGGCCATGGCGGTGCGCTATTCCTTGGAGGAATTGGCCGCACGCGCGCCCGGCAACTCAGTGGAGGTGCGCGTGCCACCCTTCGGCGTGACCCAGTGCATCGCCGGCCCACGCCACACCCGCGGCACCCCGCCCAATGTGGTGGAGTGCGACGCCGGAACGTGGCTGGCGCTGGTGACCGGCGGGTTGGACTGGGCGGACGCCGTCGAACGCGGAGTTGTGGCGGCCTCAGGATTGCGAGCGGATCTCTCTGCCGAACTGCCCCTCTAGCGAACTTTTTGCGGTTTGCTGGGGCACCAAGCTGGGCCGGGTACCCTTGAAGGATGACTTCCCAGCCTGAAACCACCGCCGGAGAGCCCCGCAAACTCAAAGTGCGCCGTGCCCCGAAGTACGTCCCGTTCATGATCGCCGGCGCCTTGGCAGGGGTCGTGACAGCGGCAATTTTCACCTTCCTGGCCCCGCCCAGTGATGAATTCACAAGCTCCACGATCTTCGGGTTCTTCACCGTATTGCTGCTGATCCCGGGGGTCATCCTCGGCTGTATCGCAGCCCTGATTTTGGACCGGCAGAGCTTGCGTCGTAGCAAAACCCTAGTGGTCCAGCCCTTGCCCGATGACAACTCCAACCACGAGGCTGAGACCGCATAGCGCTCCCTCGCGTATAACTTAGATCACAGCAGGTCGTGGTGTCCGTCATTACATGAGATAATTTTTCTCGTGGCACGCGGAGACGGAAAACTATCCCATGATCTTTTACCCGGCGAAAAGGGACCTCAGGACGCTTGTGGCGTTCTGGGCATCTGGGCACCCGGTGAAGAGGTTGCAAAACTAACCTATTACGGACTGTATTCACTGCAGCACCGTGGTCAGGAGTCTGCTGGCATCGCAACGAGCGATGGCAAGCGGATCAGTGTGTATAAGGACATGGGACTCGTATCCCAAGTCTTTGACGAACCCACACTGAATACCCTGACGGGACATATGGCTGTGGGCCATTGTCGATACTCCACCACAGGTGCGGCCAATTGGGCTAATGCTCAGCCCACCTTGGGGGCAACTGGCAGCGGCACTGTCGCACTGGCGCACAATGGCAACTTGACCAACTCAGCAGAACTGCATGAGATGGTGATTGCCCAGTACGGCGTTCCCACCGCAGGTGAAATGGCCCAGGGAAACACCACCGATACTGCGCTGGTCACCACCTTGCTGCGCGGCAAGGAAGGCTCCTCTCTTGAAGAGACCGCCATGGAGTTGCTGCCCAAGATCCACGGCGCCTTCAGCTTTGTCTTCATGGATGAGCACACCCTCTATGCTGCCCGCGATCCCCACGGCGTTCGTCCGCTAGTTCTGGGGCGTTTGGAAAGTGGTTGGGTAGTAGCCTCCGAGGATGCCGCCCTGAACACTATTGGCGCCACATTAATCCGTGAAATCGAGCCCGGCGAATTCATCGCCATCGATGAGGACGGCGTGCGCACCCAGAAATTCGCTCCGGCAACACCTGCCGGCTGCGTCTTCGAGTACGTGTATCTGGCCCGCCCGGATGCCACCATTGCTGGCCGTTCCGTATACGAGTCTCGCGTGGAAATGGGCCGCCAGTTGGCCCGCGAAAGCCACTACGACGCTGACTTGGTCATCCCGGTGCCGGAATCCGGAACGCCGGCAGCCATTGGCTACGCCGAACAATCAGGCATCCCCTTTGCCCACGGTTTTGTGAAGAACGCCTACGTCGGCCGTACCTTCATTCAGCCCAGTGATACCTTGCGCAAGTTGGGCATCAAGCTCAAGCTCAGCGCCCTTGAATCCGTCATTCGCGGCAAGCGCATTGTGGTGGTGGATGACTCAATCGTCCGCGGAAACACCCAGCGCGCCGTGGTGCGCATGCTCAAGGAAGCTGGCGCTGCCGAGGTACATGTGAAGATTTCTTCACCGCCCGTGCGCTGGCCATGCTTCTACGGCATCGACTTCGCCTCCCGCGCGGAATTGATTGCCAACGGAGCTGCCGTTGATGAGATCGCCAAATCCATTGGCGCCGATTCCTTGGAGTACATCTCCGAAGACGGCATGATTGACGCCACCCTGCAGCCGCGTGAGCGTCTCTGCACCGCCTGCTTCACGGGTACCTACCCGATTGAACTTCCCAGCAGCGACCGTTTGGGCAAAAACCTGCTCGAGCGCACCGCACCGGGCAACGCCACCCCTTCCACGGGCTGCGATCCGGGTCCTGACGCGGAACTGGAAACTGTCCTGACCGATCAAGACCGCACCGCCGCCACCGGTTCTTAAGAACTCGTAAGAAAGAGACGCCATGACCAACGCCTCCCATGAGTCAGCTACCCAAGGAATTACTTACGCCAGTGCAGGTGTCGACACCGAAGCAGGAGATCTCGCCGTTGAGCTGATGAAGGAAGCCGTCAAGGCCACCCACGGCCCTTCCGTGGTTGGTGGTTTCGGCGGATTCGCCGGCCTGTATGACGTGTCGAAGCTGCTCACGTACAAAAAGCCGTTGCTGGCTACCTCCACTGATGGTGTGGGTACCAAGGTTGCCATCGCCCAGGCCATGGACATCCACGACACCATTGGCTACGACCTCGTGGGCATGGTTGTCGATGACATCGTTGTGGTTGGCGCCGAGCCGCTCTTCATGACCGACTACATCGCCACGGGAAAGGTTGTCCCGCAGCGCGTGGCTGACATTGTCCGCGGCATCGCCAGCGCTTGTAAGGTTGCTGGGACTGCTCTGGTTGGCGGCGAGACAGCTGAGCATCCCGGTCTGCTGGCTCCTGACGAGTACGACGTCGCAGGTGCTTGCACGGGTGTCGTCGAGGCTGATTTGTTGCTGGGTCCGGAACGAGTCCGCGAGGGTGATGTGATCATCGGCATGGCCTCTTCAGGTCTGCACTCCAACGGTTATTCGCTGGTTCGCCGCGTCATCAACCACGCAGGCTGGGCCCTGGAGCGTCAGGTGTCCGAACTGGGACGCACCTTGGGCGAAGAGCTCTTGGAACCCACCCGCGTGTATGCTGCTGATTGCTTGGATCTGACGCGCTACCTGCCTGTTACTTCCGAGCGCGCTGTCCACGGTTTCAGCCACATCACCGGTGGCGGTTTGGCTGCCAACTTGGCACGCGTGCTGCCTCAAGGCCTCATTGGTACCGTTGACCGGTCCACCTGGAGCCTGCCAGCAATCTTCAACTTGGTTTCGCAGTTGGGCAACGTGCCGTTGGCCGATCTGGAGCGCACACTGAACCTCGGTGTAGGCATGGTGGCCGTAGTCTCCGCTGATGCTGCCGACGACGCCATTGCCCGCTTGAACTCTCGCGGCCTACCGTCCTGGGCTATGGGTACTGTGACCCGCGAAGATTCCGACTCCGACAAGACCGGATCTGACTACACCCAGGGCGCCAAGGGCGTCAATGGTGGCGCAGTTCGCCTGGTGGGCAACTACGCTTCCTAAGTTTCACCCTGACGTTTCGAAAAGGGACGGCGTTTGCGTAAAAAGACGGTGCTATACGGCCGTCTTTTTACGCAAGCGCCGTCTTTTTTGCACCCTCGGGTCGACTAGGTCCGAGGAACGAACCGTGAGAGCGGCCGGATACCGGAGGGCGTTTTTGGGGACAACAAAATCCCCACACGTTACTTCAGCTAATTTGCTAAAGAATCGTGCAGGGTTTGTTGCGTTTCATGCTGTCAGACGGTCCTAGCCAATTCGGCGGGAGTCCACGTCGTCGTCCTCAAACTGATCCGCATACTTGTCTTCGTATGCCGAATAGTCCGGCTCTGCCGGAATTTCGCTGTGATGGCTCGGGGCACGCCGAGTAGTTCCACCGAGCTCTTTCTGCAGAGCTGAATAGTCAGTGTTCGGGGAGTAATACTTAATGTCCCGAGCCTGCTTGGTTGCCTTCGCCTTTTGACGGCCGCGCCCCATGGCGTGACCCCCTTTTACACTTGGACCGGAGGTGGTCGCTCGGGCTAAGAGCGAGGCTCCGGAATATTCGGTCAATTTGTCGTAGTCCTAGATTACATTAGTTCTGGACCACCTGTGTCCCACTATGGGTTGTTCTGCCTATAGCCAAACAGCATATTAGCCTCGTGGGCTGCGCTTTATTCGGTAGAGTCACGTGTAGGGGGAGCAATTTCCCGCGAGACTGGGGTGTCTGGGTACTCGCCTAAGCGGCTCTATATCGCCGGACTATTCCAGCTAACACTATAGATTTTGTGCCATTTCAGGACGCAGCACGGAAGGTTTGTCCCCATGAACGAGAGCAGTAACGCCAAAGACCAGGGCGCTGAAGACGGCCCTCCAACTGATGGGCAAACTCAGCCCCCGGCGCAGGAACCCTCAGAAAGTTTCTCCGGCTCAGACTACGAATTTGCTGAGCCTCAGCTAGCGGCAGCGGAAATCAGCGAGGACGTAGCGGAGAGTGTTGACCTCCAAGCCGCCGCAGCTGAAGCCGCGCGCGTGGAACATGAAGCGGAGCTGGCAGCTCAGGGCGTTTCAGCCAGCTTCAGCGAGCCCGCCCCGATCTCGCAAAAATCGCCGTCCACACACGAATCCGCTGTTCCTGAGTCCGATCTTGCCGCGGCTCCTGACCCTAGCTCCGTGACCTCTGAGTCCACTTCCTCCGCTTCCTCCGCTTCCTCCGAGGCCGTTGACGCCGAACCCGTTGACTGGGACAGCGCCACTACGGTCTTGCGCACAGATTTCAGCCAGCCTCCAGGGGCCAACAACCCCGCGACGCAGCCGGCCGAATCCGCCAATGAACCAGCTGCTGCTCCGGAAATGCCAGATACGCCCCCGAGCGCCCCCTTAGGTCTTGAACCACCCGCACAGCCCCCTGCAGTTCCCGCGCCACAGCCTTCCCTCAAGCCGCCCTACGGTGGAATGACGTCACAAGGGCCAGACAGTGCCAATGAAAGCAGCCCTTCGGAAAGCAGTGCCACTGAAAGCGGTTCATCCGAGAGCTCTATGACTGCTGGCACACAGCAGGGTGCTGGCTCCACAGCCGCCCCGGAAGCGGCCCATACCTTCGGTCACGGCGTCGATGACGGTCACGGCTGGCGACGCCCGGAAACCCAGTGGCAGCAATCGGCAACGCCATGGCAGCCCAAAGCTGGCGCTTGGCAGTCACCGGCCCAGATTGCGCGCGGGGAGGCCGACGCGGCCGCTGCAGCTGCTTCCGCCCCCAATGCTCCGACTCCTGACGCGGGCCAGCAAAACCCGTACGCCCAGCCCGCTGCGGCTCAGGCTCCTTACGGCGCACCCACCCAGCACGGCGCTCCGGCTTTTGGCGGTCCCCCTTCCTCGGGCACCTCAGGTGCGCAGCCCACACCCGGCGTGCCACCTGTTCCCGGCCAGTTTGGCGGGCCCCAGGGCCCGGGAGGCTACGGCGGTCCTGGTCAGTTTGGCGGGCACCAGGGCCCGGGTGGGCCCGGCGACTCTCAGGGTGGTGGGAACAAGAAATTGTTCATCATTATCGGCGTCGCACTCGTAGGAGTTGCCCTACTGGGCTTGCTGTTGTGGCTGGTGATTAGTCTGATCTTCAACAACGGCTCCAACAACACGGAATCGACGCAGACCGCAAACCAGTCGCAGGAGCAGACCCCAGGTCAAGCCGAAACTGTTGACTCTGGCGTTGACCCAACAACGGACACTCTCTCCGATACAGATCTGATTCTGGCCAGCGTCTCTCCGTTGAAGTGGCTGGAAGGCGACTGCCTGCGCGACTTCACAACCGCTTCCGCACCGGCGGACGTGGTTTACTGCAGCAGCCCTCACGACGCTCAGCTGGTAGGTGCCTTCTACTACGAGGATTCTGATGAGTTCCCTGGCCTCGATGCGCTCAAGGCCAAAGCGAAAGAGGTCTGTGACAACGTCACGCTGACCACGGAAGCCGCCAGCATTAAGACGTTGACCCAGTCGACGGCTTACCCGACTGAAAACACGTGGAACAACTCAAATGACCGCCGTGTCGATTGTCTGGTCCGCGACACCCGTGGCGGCAACCCCTTGGACATCTCACTCACCGAGTAAGCAAGGCAGCAACGGCAAGCCAGCAACGCCAGCATGAAAGAACAGGGGCTGTGATGTTTGGGACGATCCCAATCATCACAGCCCCTGTTGCTTAATCCACAGCTAGCCCGACGCCCTATTTGCGGCTAACGGTCAGCCCAGACGTAGAGTCCATGTCCAGCTCATCAAAGTCGGCAGCGGTGTCCACCAGAACAGCGTCCCCGTCCACGATGGACCCGGCCAGGATCTCCTTGGCCAACCGGTCACCGATCTGACGCTGCACCAGCCGTCGCAGCGGTCGGGCGCCGTAGGCCGGGTCATATCCGGTCATGGCCAGCCACGCCTTGGCGGCATCGCTGACCTCAAGGGTCAGGCGCCGCTCATACAACCTGGCCGACAACGACTGCACCTGCAGATCCACAATCCGTGACAGCTCTTCGATATTGAGTGCATCAAACATGACAATCTCATCGAGTCGGTTCAGGAACTCCGGCTTGAAGGAGGCCTCCACAATGGACATGACCGCTTTGTGCTTCTCGTCCTCAGACAGCGCCTGGTCCACCAAGAACTGCGAACCCAAGTTGGAGGTCAGTACGATGATGACGTTGCGGAAATCAACCGTGCGGCCCTGCCCATCGGTGAGCCGGCCGTCGTCGAACACCTGAAGGAGAATGTCAAAGACTTCCGGGTGGGCCTTCTCTACCTCATCGAGCAACACCACTGAATACGGACGACGGCGCACGGCCTCAGTCAGCTGCCCACCCTCGTCGTAGCCCACATAGCCCGGAGGGGCACCGACCAAGCGCGAGACAGAGTGCTTCTCGGAGTATTCGCTCATGTCGATGCGGATCATGGCGCGCTCGTCGTCGAACAGGAAGTCAGCCAGCGCCTTGGCCAGCTCGGTTTTACCAACGCCGGTGGGCCCCAGGAACAGGAAGGAACCCGTGGGCCGGTCCGGATCGCTGATGCCCGCCCGGGCACGGCGAACGGCGTCGGAGACGGCAGTCACGGCCGCAGCTTGGCCAATCAACCGGGATCCCAAGACCTGCTCCATCTGCAGCAACTTCTGACTTTCACCCTGCAGCATGCGCCCGGCGGGGATCCCGGTCCACGCCGAAATGACCTCGGCAATGTCATCGGCGGTGACTTCTTCGGCCACCATCAGCTCAGGCTTGTCCGCGGATTGTTCCTCGGCAGCGGCAGCCTCCAACTCATGTTGCAGAGCCGGAATCTCGCCGTACAGGATCCGCGAAGCCTGCTCGAGGTCGCCATCACGCTGAGCCTTCTCAGCCACCGACCGCAGCTCATCGAGCTTTGCCTTCAAGTCACCAACCCGGTTCAGCCCGGCCTTTTCAGCCTCCCAGCGTGCGTTAAGACCGGAAAGTTCTTCCTTCTTATCAGCCATATCGGCACGCAGGGTCTCCAAGCGCTCAATTGAGGCGGGGTCACTCTCCCCGGTCAGCGCCAGTTCTTCCATGGTCAAACGGTCCACAGCACGGCGCAGCTGATCAATCTCCTCCGGAGCGGAATCAATCTCCATACGCAGGCGGGATGCAGCCTCATCCATCAGGTCGATCGCCTTGTCAGGCAGCTGGCGACCGCTGATATAGCGTTTGGACAGCGTGGCGGCGGCGACCAAGGCCGAGTCTGCAATGGCCACCTTGTGGTGCGCCTCGTAACGTTCTTTGAGTCCGCGCAGAATACCAATGGTGTCATCAACACTGGGCTCACCCACAAATACTTGCTGAAAACGACGCTCCAGGGCGGGGTCTTTTTCAATGTTCTCGCGGTACTCATCCAGAGTGGTGGCGCCGATCAGTCGCAGCTCGCCACGGGCCAGCATGGGCTTGAGCATGTTGCCGGCATCCATGGAACCTTCGGATGCGCCGGCGCCAACTACCGTGTGAATCTCATCAATGAACGTGACAATCTGCCCATCGGAGGCCTTAATTTCCTCCAGCACAGCCTTCAGGCGCTCCTCGAATTCGCCGCGGTACTTGGCTCCGGCCACCATCGAGGCCAGATCGAGGCTGATGAGGGTCTTTCCACGCAGCGACTCGGGCACATCGCCGGCCACCATGCGCTGGGCCAGGCCTTCCACTACGGCGGTCTTACCAACACCGGGCTCGCCAATCAGCACCGGGTTATTTTTAGTGCGGCGGCTCAGCACCTGAATGACGCGGCGAATCTCGGCGTCGCGGCCAATCACCGGGTCAAGCTTTCCGGTACGGGCAATGGCGGTCATGTCTACGCCGAACTTCGCCAGGGCCTCAAAGGTGTTCTCCGGATCCGGCGTGGTGACCTTGCCATCGCCGCGCACGGTGGGCAGCGCGGCATCGAGCGCGGCCCGAGTGGCACCTACTTGCCGGAGGGCACTTCCTGTTGCTCCGGCGTCGTCCGCCAGGCCCAACAGCAAGTGCTCGGTGGAGACGTAGCTGTCCCCCATGCGCTCGGCGGCCTGCTGGGCAGCCTGGACTGCCATCAGCGTGTTGCGGCTGAGCTGGGCCTGCGCCACGGACGTGCCGGATGACGCCGGGAGGTTGCGAATGGCAGCGCTGGCACCGACGCTGACCTCATCCGGGTCCACCCCCGCGGCCTTCAGGAGCGCGACGGCCACACCCTGGCGCTGGTCCATGAGGGCCTTGAGCAGGTGGGCGGGCTCAACGGTGGGGTTGCCGGCGGTTGAGGCGTTCATGGCGGCGGCAGAAAGAGCCTCCTGGCTCTTTGTGGTGAATTTGGCGTCCAAGAGAGGTCCTTTCGTTGGTTGATTACTCAAGTCTATAAAGTTGAGTCTACTACGCTCAACTTGGTGTTTGGGGGAAATATTCCGGAGATTTTTCCGTGGGCGAAAAGCGGGGTGGAAAAGCGGGGTGCTTGTGTCCGAGACGCAAAAAGGATGCCAGGAGACTGACATTCAGTCTCGCGGCACCCCTTAGCCATGAAGGGCGGTGCGCTTTTCAGCCCCGCGGGTTCACGATGATTTTCACGTGCTCTTCATTGTTATTAATCAACTGCTCAAAACCTTCGGTGACCAGCCCATCCAGCCCGATCCTCCCGGTGATGAACCGGGAAAGGTCCAGCTTGCCACTTTGAACGAGTGCGATCGTGTCCGCGTGGTCATTGGCGTACCCAATGGTGCCGCGCAGATCCACTTCCTTCAACACCAACTTCGGCATGTCCACTGCCGGCTTGTGCCCCCAGATGGAGACATTGACGATGACCGCACCAGGGCGGACGGCATCCAGGAGCATATCCAGGACAGCTGGCACCGATGAGCACTCGAACCCTACGTCCGCACCCTGACCATTCGTCAACTCGCGGACCCGTGAGGCAACGTCCACCTCACGGGGGTCAAAGACGGCATCAGCAACACCAGTTTCCAACGCTTTAGCCTTGCGCGCTTCGGAAAGTTCGGAGATGTAGACTCTCAGGCCCTTAGCTTTCAGCACAGCCGCGGTCAGCAAGCCAATGGGCCCTGCGCCACCTACGATGGCAACCTGACCGGCCTTTGCATCGGAACGCACGTAGGCATGATGCCCCACGGAAAGAGGTTCAATCAGCGCGGCCTGATCCAAGGGAATGTCACCAATCGGATGAACCCAACGCCGTTCCACGACTATTTTCTCGGCCAGCCCACCACCGCGACCACCCAATCCGATGAAGTTCATATCCTTGGACAACTGATACGGCGCACCTTCGCTTGTATCCACATCCGCACCGATGATGTATGGCTCCACCACCACGCTTTCTCCTACGCTCAGATCAGTGACCCCCTCACCCAGCGCGGTGATGGTTCCGGAGAACTCATGGCCCAATGTCACGGGAGCGGACTCGCCGGAGATCGGGTGCGGGTGACCGGCGGGAGGAACGAAGATGGGCCCTTCCAAGTACTCGTGCAGGTCGGTGCCGCAGATCCCGCACCAAGCAACGTCAATGGCTACGGTTCCCGGCTTGAGTTCAGGCTCGGCAATGTCCTCGATACGGATGTCATTGCGGTCGTAGTAACGTGCTGCTCTCATGATTGCTCCTCAAGATGTTCATTTTGAAGACTCGGTCAAACTGCACGGCTCCATGCTGCGCAGAACTACCGGGTCCCCCTAAGTAGCTGACAATCCCATGCTCTCGCAAAAAACAAGCAATAGCACGAATGGCGTGCATAGAGTGTGTCAGACTGAATTCAATAGCCCTGCGGCTCAATCCGTTCGCCATTTTTCATCACACAAAGATCCCTTGGCATCGACGCTGCGTCGCTACGACAGCGTCCTCCTGTTGGTGCCGTCATCTTGGCCCGCGGTGCATTCTGGTTCCGCTACCACCGGAGAAAAAGCAACTTCCTTGCGGCAGCACAGTCTTGGAGAAGCAAATAGCCCATTCCCGCAATGCAGTCTGCTGCTCGCAGGAGCAGCAGACGTCAACGCATGGCAGGTTTCGTCAGAGGGTAATGGCCCCGGAGCGGGGAAATTTCAACCCGAGCCTCCCGCTGACATTCCGTCGGGCCCGAACCGTCAACACCAGCATTGAGGAGCTATTCAGCTACGAAGAGCCCGAACCGTAGATGCATCCGGCGGCAGCGCTTGTGGATTTTTCGCAGTCACCCAGGCTTGCGTGCCGTCCAAATCATGTTCGTGCCCATGAACTTCGGCTTCACCTGAACGTCCACAAATCCGGCCCGCTCAAACCTGAGCTTCAGCGCTGCTGGGGTCAGGAATCCTAGGGTGGAGCTCACCAGGTATTTGTAGGCGTCGCGGTCGCGGCCAATGACCGTCCCCAGCGTGGGGATCACTACGCGCATGCCGACGCGGATAAACGGAGCGAGAATGCCACTTGGCGGGGAAGATTCCAGGGCGGACACCACACCGCCAGGCTTCAAGACCCGGAACTGTTCGTTCAGGACCTTATCCAGATCGCTGACGTTCCGGAGCAGATAACCGTGCGTCACGCCGTCGAACGTGTCATTGTCAAAGGGCAGCTCATGGGCGTCAGCAAACTGCCACACGATGCCGGAGCTGTCCTGGACGCCTCGGGCAACATCGAGCATGGACTCGGAAAAGTCGGCTCCGATGATGGCACTCTCGGGGCTCTGCGCGCGGACGGCCCTGGCAATGACGCCCGTTCCGGTGGCTAGGTCGAGGTACTTGGCACCCGGGGCGGCCGTGACACTTTCGGCGACTTCCTTGCACCAGCGCTTATGCGAATCCAGCGTCATGAGCCGGTTCATCAGGTCATAGCGCCGGGCGATGCTGTTGAATGTGGCCTGGACGCTGGAGTCTTCGTTGCGCATTACCGCCGGCTTTCCGTTGATGTGGTGGTCGAAGAAAGTCTATGTGGGATGCGGGCGCCCCTGTCACCATCTTGCGCTGGAGGCCCTCCGGTTCCCGGGCCTACACTGGAGCCATGATCTTTATCGATCCACCCTTCTGGCCGGCCCATGGGACCGTGTTCTCGCACTTGATCTCCGATGCCTCGGTGGCCGAACTCCATGCTTTTGCGTCCGCCAACGGCGTCACCGACCGCGCCTTTGACCTTGATCACTACGATGTTCCCGAGCGTCTCTACGATGAGCTGGTCCTAGCCGGGGCGGTGCCACTGACAGGGAAAGAGCTGGCCCGCACCTTGATGGCGTCGGGCCTTCGCATCAAGGCGAAATACCGGGTGAAGTCCGTCGGCTCCGTGCTGGAACGGCGTTGGAATACGCTCATGCCGGATTATCCGGAGCTGGGCACGGATTTGCTGAGCCGATGGAACGAACCACACCGTCATTACCATTCCGCGACTCATTTATTGGCAGTTCTGGAGGCACTAGACGCGCTCACTGGACGGGAAATTCCCCGGCCAGTGGCGCTGGCGGCCTGGTTTCACGATGCGGTCTACAACGGATCGCCGTCGGATGAGGAAGACTCAGCCGTTTTAGTACAAATGAGCTTAAACGACATGATGGAGCCGTCGGAAGTTGCCGAGGTGGCGCGATTGGTGCGCCTGACCGCCACCCACTCACCTTCCCCCGAGGACGACGCCGGGCACCTCCTATGCGATGCTGACCTCGCCATTCTGGGTGGCTCAGATAGCGAATATTCGCGGTATGTAGCCGGAGTTCGGCGGGACTACGCCCATGTTCCGGCGGGAGATTTCACCAAGGGGAGAGCCGCCGTACTGCGGCAATTGCTGGCACTAAACCCCCTGTTCCACACGCCAAAGGGACGTGAACTGTGGGCGGATCAGGCCCACCTCAACCTCACTCGGGAACTAGCAACCCTGACCCCGTAGGATTTTATAGTGCATCCGTACTAAAAAGATTAGCTGTGCACGTAGAGTGAGCAGATGTCCAATGATGATGCTTCCGTTGACCTGACCACCGCGCCCGAATTCGCAGGCCTGCCGCTTGGCGAGTTCGCCTTTCCCGGTCCTCTGCGCGATCAACTGGTGGCAGCAATCCTCGACGGCTCCAAGACCTCCACCACGTGCACACTCGTTGAACTTGAGGTGGAAGGCGAGGAGCTTCCACAGCTCGGCCAGCGCGAAGTGGTGATTGACTCAGCAGGCCGAGGGGTTGCCGTCATCGAGATTACCGAGGTGCGGACAGTTCCTCTGAACGATGTGGACCTGCAGCATGCCATAGATGAGGGCGAAGGCTACACATCTGTGGCCCAGTGGCGGGCTGGTCACGAAGATTTTTGGCACTCCACCGAGATGCGAGAGGCCATGGGCGATCCCCACTTCACAGTGGATTCCAGTACCCTGCTGGTGCTGCAGCGCTTCAAGGTCATCGCTCAGGTGGCTTGATCAGGAAGAGCGCTTGACCATGACGGTCACTGGGAAAGTCTGCATCTGGCATGACGAGGAAGGCTGGGGAGTCTTTGAATCTGATGAAACTCCGGGCGGCTGCTGGGCTCATTATTCCCACATTCTCGCCCCGGGATACCGCTCATTTCAGCCAGGGCAGGAGGTCATCTTTGAGTGTGAGGCTGCGGTGCAGGATGGCTACAGTTTCCGGGCCATCCGGGCATGGGTGATGGACGGTGGGCGTGGGTGGCCAGGGAGGGCTATCAGAAAACCGTGCAAGCTGCGGGCGGATAACCTAGAGCCATGGCTTCGAAGAACGCAACCCGCGCACCCCGCCTCACTCCGCTGACACTGCACGAACTGGTGGACAACGACGACGCTTTCTTCGGTCCAGGTGACACGTTTGACGGCCAGCGATTTGACCGGCCCAGCTTTGATGGAGTCAACCTGACCTCCACAGATTTTCTGGAATGCGAGCTCAACGGCCCCCTACTCAACGACGCCGAGCTCCGCGGCGTGCGTTTCCGCGGCTCTGTTATCAAGGACAGCTTCGCGCCCATCATGAAGGGTGCACGGACCAGCTGGCGGGACACCGAGGTCACCTCACCTCGTTGGGGATCGGCCGAACTCTATGACAGTAGCTGGCAGTCCGTCAGGATCGACGGCGGCAAGATCGATTTCCTGAACCTGCGCGCCTCAAAGATCATTGACCTGCAAATCAGCGACTGCATCATTGACGAACTGGATCTGGGCGGCGCCCACGTCACGCGCCTGGCGCTGAAGAACTGCCGGATCGGAACTCTGGATCTGCAACAGGCCACCTTGAAGGATGTAGATTTGCGGACCACAGACTTCCGCACACTCAACGGCGTCGGTTCCATGTCCGGCGTCGTCATTGATGACTACCAGCTAGGCCTACTGGCGCCAATCTTCGCCGCACACTTAGGCATCACCGTCGCCTAGCCCCACGCTCCTAGCCCCTCAGCCCTAACCCATCGCCGAGACACCGAACGTTGCGGCCACACCAAACGCGGTGCCCCACAGGATGATGGAGATGACTTGCCACAGGATCACGGCATTCTTCGGTGCGCCAAAGGACACCATGGCGGCGGAGGTGATCTGGCTCGGCAGAATGGTCTGACCCACCAGACTCACGCCAGCAACTCCGTATTTATCGAATGCGTTGCGCAGCTTGGCCCGTCGCGGAGTCATCTCCTTCGGCGCACGGCCGGCAGCGACCTTGGCCCGGACGCGGTGGGCGCTGAGAACAAAAATCACCATCGAGACCACGTTGCCCACGACGGCCGCAGCAATGGCCACCGCCGGATTTAGTCCGCCCACCACACCAACCACCGAACCGAAGTAGGACTCCACAAAGGGAATGGCCGCGACGAGGAGGACGCCTACCCATTGCAGCATGGGCGGAAGGGAGGCGGTGAACTGCTGCAGTGACTCGATCATCAGGACTTCTTTCATCGGTGGAATTCGTTGATGAATCAATCCTTTCGCAGGAGCCCGGGCCGCAGTAGTGCGTTGTTGTCACGTCTTGAATTGCACTTTTACACGCCGAATCCATGACAAATGTCATTGCCATAGACTGACACCCATGCCCGCAGTCTCCGCCCCGGAAATTCCACGCCCCACCACCAGCCTTGGCCGCAGCGTGCGCACCACCTGGACCTATACTTTGGGCTCCATTGTGTTCGTTTTGCTGGTTCTGCACTTCATGCTGCTGAGCTTTGTCGCCAGTGATTTCACTGCCACGCACGACGTCGTTTCTGGACTGTTGCTGCTTGTCCTGGTTTTCGCCGTGGCCATCCAAGTGCGCTACTGCTGGTTCTTACAGGCGGGTTTAGGCGGCGAACTTCCCCATACCGCATGGACAGTAGCCATGCTACTCACCTCCGGTGCTGTCTGGGCTTTGGGTCTGCTCACCCCTGACTCTGCATTGATTGCTGCCATTCCGTTATGGCTGGCGGTGTCCCTCATCGCCTGTCTACTGCCGAAAAGGCAGCGCTGGCTAACAGTGGCAGGCGGCGTCCTTTCGCTTCTGGCCTTTGCCGCCATCCATCACTATTGGATGGGGCCGTCTGATCCGATTCCGCACGATTATCCTTCACGGCTGTTGCTGGTGTATTCAGCCGGCATGCCGCTATTTCTCATCAGTAGCCTGTGGTGGTGGCAGGTAGTGGTGGAGCTGGACCGGCACCGGCTCATGGCCGGGGAATTGGCTGTTGCCCAGGAACGCCTTCGCTTCGCCGCGGACCTGCACGATATTCAAGGCCACCATCTGCAAGTCATCGCCCTGAAATCGGAACTGGCTGAGCGGCTTCTGGACCGCAATCCCGAGGCGGCCCGTGAGAACATTCACCAGACCCGACTCATCGCCAAACAAGCTCTGGAAGAAACCCGATCACTGGTCTCGGGCTACCGGGAAACGTCCTTGGCGGATGAGTTGGAGAATGCCCGCGAGGTTCTCACAGCAGCCGGGGCACACTGTGAATTGACGTTGGAATCACTGCCTGCCGAAGCTGCAGCTCAACAGGCACTGGCCATGACAGTCCGTGAAGCCACCACCAATATTTTGCGCCACAGCGAGGCCACCCACGCCACCATGACCGTGGCTTCAGCACATGGCGGGGTCCAACTGACCATCCGCAACGACGGAGGTGACGGCACGCCGTCGTCCATGTCAGTGACGCCAGGTACCGGGTTATTGGGTCTGCGGGAACGGCTCGAGGCAGCCGGCGGAACACTTGAAACGACCATGGGTACCGACCACTTCGAGGTCCAGGCGTGGGTCCCCAGCAAAGGAATACCCGCATGACTGAGACCCTAAATCCCGGCCGAATTAGGCTGCTGATAGCCGACGATGAGCATCTGATCCGCGGCGCTTTGGAGGCTCTGCTGGGGCTCGAGGACGACATCGATGTTGTAGCGAGTGCCGATAATGGCGTCGCTGCCGCCGAGTTGGCGTTGGCCACGAACCCCGATATTTGCCTATTGGATTTGGAAATGCCGCAGGCCGACGGGCTCGAGGCGGCCACGAAAATTCTAGCTACCGTGAACACGCGCGTGATCATCGTGACCCGCCATGCCCGCCCGGGCGTGCTGCGCCGGGCCCTAGCTTCTAAGGTGTCTGGCTTTGTGCCCAAATCCACCCCAGCGCAGGAGCTGGCCCATGTTATTCGGGATGTTGCGGCCGGAAAACGTTACATCGATCCGGAGATTGCTGCGGCCGCGTTGACCGCTGAGCGTTGCCCACTCACGGACCGCGAGCTGGATGCGCTGCGCGTGAGCCGTTCTACCACCAGCGTGGCCGAGATCGCCAAGTCACTGCATTTGGCCTCGGGAACGGTGCGCAACTATCTCTCCTCCGCCATGTTGAAGCTCAACGCTGTTTCCCGGCATGATGCCGCCGAGAAAGCGTGGCAGCAGGGCTGGATCTAGGCTGGCGCAACGTCCGGTCCTTTGCTGCCCTTTCCTTGTTTAGACACCGACCTGTCCCGTCCGCCCGTCCGGACATGATCACGGCTAGACTTGCTTTCATGATGCTACGTCCTACCTCAGCAGCGTCGCTGACGGAAACTGAACTGCCAGCCACTGTTCCCACCGAACATGTGCTGGCCCGCCGCGGCGTCGCGGGGCACCGGCAGTACCGCATCCCTGCCCTGGCAGTATCGCCCCGCGGCACACTTCTGGCTGCCTACGACGGCCGCCCCAACCTCGATGATCTCCCCAACCCCATCGATCTGCTAATCCGCCGCAGCACAGACAACGGCGCCACGTGGGAACCGCAGCAAACTGTCCGGACAGGCACGGGTCTGGACGGTTACGGCGATCCTAGCCTGCTGATCGACCCCGCAACGGAGCGCATCTTCCTCTTCCACGCGGCGGGCACGCACGCCGGATTCTTCGAGGCCGCGGCGGGGCTTGATGATCAGGACGCCATCCAGCACGCAGACCTCAGCTTTTCCGACGACGACGGCGTCACCTGGCAACACCGCCGCCTCACCTCCATGCTTAAGGGAGACGGAATTACCGGCCTCTTTGCCGCAGCTGGGGCCGGGATTGCCATTCATACTGGGCCTTTTAGCGGACGGTTAGTGCAACAATTTGCGCTGCTTCATGAGGGCGAGATCAAGGCCGCTAGCGCGTACAGCGACGATCATGGTGAGACGTGGGCGCTGGGCGAATTCATTGCCGGCGCCAATGAAAACAAGGTGGTGTGCCTAAGTGACGGCACGCTGCTGATGCATTCGCGTGCCACCCCGCACCGCCTCACCGCGATTTCCACGGACGGTGGCCTCAGCTACACTGCGGCGCGGCCTCACCTAGAACTTCCGGACCCCAGCGACAACGGCTCCGTAGCCCGCTTTGACGGTCTTCCTAACGTCGTAACACTAGCCACGCCGGAGACCACTGACTGGCTCATTGCCACTCACAATCACGATTCCTCGCTGCGCCGCAATACAGTTCTGAAGCTCTCACAAGACAACGGCGCAACCTGGCCATTCGGCGTCGAACTGTGCGGTGGAAGCTCGCAATATTCCACGGCAGCACGCCTGCCCGACGGGCGGATCGGCGTTTTGTATGAGCGTCAGGGTTACCAGGAAATTGTGTTTGCTGCTGTGGATCCCGCGGATCTGCTGGCCTCCCCGTCCCGCTCATTGACGCACGATTCCGGCACGGCGTCCTCGCGCTGCGTGGCGCTGGACGTGGTGCTGCGCTCCATCACCCCCGGCCGCCCCGCCGTGTGGGAGAGCGTGGGTGCGAATTTTGTCCTGACGCAGACCGACGGCGATTGGGATCCCTCGGCTTGGAAGGAAGTTGGCCAGGGCTATTCCGCGGATGCCCCGCAGGTTCTCTCCAACCGTGAATCCCAAGATCTAAACTACGGCGCCGTGGTCCCGGGATACAAGGCAGGGGATGTGCTGGCGTTCTCTGGGCGGGTGCATAACACCGGCACGGCCTCCCCTAAGGTGGCGCTCTTCATGGAGAGCCGATCGGAGGGGATCGTTGCACTCCTAGGCTGGGATCCGCAGCTCCCTGGTACCGCGCGTAGTTTCAGCGCTACCTGCACGGTGACCGAGGCGGACATTGCGGCAGGAACCCTGACATTGGAGTTCAACATGGGGGTCGACGCCGGCATGGTCACCTCCGGTGCACGGCGCGGCTTCACCTTTGACATGGTTTCCGGGGACGTCACGGAGCACTGAGGTTCGGGGCACTGCTTGGGGGCACTGCTTCGGGGCACAAAGCCACCTCGCAGCCCACCTGACGCATTCATCCGTGAGGTTTGGTCGTTTAGAGCGGGCTAAACAGCCATACCTCACGGATGAATGACAGAGCGGAGGGCTTTTAGTGGCCCTCGTTGAATTCTTCCAAGGCCTGTGCGATATCTTGGTTGGCGACGGCCGCTTTTTGCGTTGCCGTGAGCGTTTCTACGGTCACATTGAAACCGGCCGCGCGGGCCTGCAGCTGCGTTAGTGCAGAAATCAGCATGGTTTCCTGTTCCGCAAGGGCGTCCCGCTGAGACACGAGATCGGATAGTTGTCCGCCCATGATCAAATGCCGGTTCATGGCAGATTGGGCGGAGGTTTCATCGCCTTCGCTGCGGGACTTTTGGGCCTGCTGAGTCAATCGCTCCATGGCCTTTTGCAGGTCATCGGCTTGCAGGTCTAAGCGCTGCCGGCTCACTGAAACATCAGCCACTCCCCTGCGCATCTTCTGCACCGCGGCTTGCTGTTTGCTCCGGGCGTCGCTTAAGGTGAGTTGGCCACTGGAGGGGGCGCCGCCGTCGTGCTTCTTGCGGGAAGATTTGGGCCGAAAAAGCTCTGCGATCTTGGCTAAAATACTCATGGAGACGGGCTAGTCGTCGCCGAGTTCAGTGTACGTTTGGGCCCACTTTGTGAGCATGGTGGCTTCAATTTCCAGGGTCCGGGTGAGGTTCTTCAGGTCCACGTCGCCAGCGGGCGCGGCGGTGCTGGCGAGGGCTTGCCGAACACCCGTAGCGGTCTGGGTGATTTGATTGACCTGCGTCCCCAATGTCTTGGCATAGAGAGCCTGGACGGCACGTTCGGGCTCCTGCTGGGCCACGAGAAGATGGTGCTCCATGACCTTTCCGGCCTGCTGCAGCGAGGCGAAAATAGGCTCCAGATTTCCTGTGTACTGCCCGGCTCCTTGAGCTACGGCAAGGGATCGGCCGGTCGCTTCCAAAGCTTCGGCCAGGGCCACGCGCTGCTTGAGGATCTCGGCCACGGGACCGGTGCTGGACTCGGCACGGACCTTCAGGGCGCTGCGCTTGGCGGACTCATACTTGGGCTTGCCAATCTTGACCAAACCCAGCACCCCACGGGAAACCAAGACAGCTAAGGTGATTCCTACGCCTAACACGATGGCAATGATCACCAGCATGAGGATCAAAAAAACTGTGCCTAAGTCCATGAAAGCGGGGATTCCTTAGAGGTTGGGATCGGCGGGAGTGTTGCTGATCAGCGTAGCACCGGAGGCTTCTTGGAATCTGGGTACTGGGTGTGAAGTCAGGGCTAGTACAGGGGTAACCCTGATGTGCTTGTCAGGGCCAGCAGGCACAATGGAATGATGAAGACAATTTTGAACCTTATCTGGCTGATCTTTGGCGGTTTCTGGCTCGCCATGAGCTATTTCCTTGCAGGGATTGTGTGCTGCATTTTGGTTGTCACCATCCCGTGGGGCATTGCATCGTTCCGCATTGCCGGTTACGCCCTCTGGCCCTTTGGCCGGATGGTGGTTGATAAGCCGGGCGGAACAAGCATGGCGAGCACCTTAGGAAACGTCATCTGGATCCTGGTTGCCGGCATTTGGATTGTCATCGGCCACGTCACCACGGCCATTGCCATGGCAGTGACCATCATTGGGATTCCCTTGGCCATCGCCAACTTGAAGTTGATCCCGGTATCGTTGATGCCGCTAGGGAAGGAGATTGTCCCTACTAACCGCCCCTTCGCCAGCAACTACCGGTAGTCATCGGTTAACCCTGCGCTCCCTCTTAGCTGGGGCCGCGTAAGCTTGAGTCATGCGCAATAAGACCGATTGGCTAGACATCATCGTCAACTTCGCCAGTTTCGCGGCCATGATCCTGGTGCTCACTTTTGCCCGCGTGAATCTGCCGTTGAAGATCGTGCTGGCCTTTGCCGTGTCCCTAGCCATTACCGGAGGCTGGTCGTACTACAAACGCAAGCTACGCCGTCGGCCGTCAGACCTCAAACGCCTGCACGTGTACAGCGAGAAGAACGCGGAAGATAAATAATGCAGATCATTCGATACGCCTCACTCAAAGCTGCCCAGTGGGCGAACGGCGTTACCCGCCAAGTCGCGGCAGGACCCAGTGGGACCACCGGCACTAACTGGGATTGGCGCATCAGCATCACCGAAGTAGCCAAGGCCGGGCCCTTTTCACCCATGCCCGGGGTCGACCGGATCATCACCGTCATCGACGGCGACCTCATTGCCCTGAGCGTGGACGGCACCGAGCAAGCGCTCGAAAAGTACCGCCCGTTCCGTTTTTCCGGCGACTCGGAGACCTCTGCCAGCCTGCCCACCGGCGCGCTCAAAGACCTAAACCTTATGACCCGCCGAGGCGCATTCAAGGGCTACGCCGCTATCATTGAACTCTCCAAGAAGCGCCCGCACCCCGTTTTCGCGGACCAATTCGCCGTGCTGCTGCAGGGCTCGGCCACGGTTGCCGCTGCCGCTAGTGCGGACGACGCGTCAGCTGCTAGGACCGCACCGGTAAGCGCACCCTTCACTGCGCCCGCACCGGAAGTCTTGGGCAAATACGACACCGTGGTGGGATCCGAGGATGCTCCGGAGATTTCCGGCCGCGGCTTCTTGGCCATACTGAGCATCGACCCAGCCGCTTAAGAGACACGGTATGACATTGCGCCGGTATACCGAGGTGGATGTTTTCGCTGAAATGACCTACCGCGGCAATGCCCTAGCAGTGGTCCATGACGCAAAAGGTTTGACTACGGCGGCGATGCAGCAGTTCGCCAACTGGACCAACCTTTCAGAAACAACGTTCCTGCTGGCGCCGTCCCATCCCGAGGCGGATTATCGCGTCAGAATTTTTACGGCCAGTGAGGAGCTTCCCTTCGCTGGGCACCCTACCCTCGGTTCGGCGAAAGCATGGCTAGCCGCCGGGGGAACCCTCGGCTCAGACGGCATGCTCGTGCAGGAATGCGCCGCTGGTCTCATCCCCATCCGTGTTTCCGGAGATCGCTTCGCCTTCCAAGCACCGCCATTGACCCGGTATGAGGCCGTTGAAGAAACACAGCTTCAGCTCATCGCCGTCGTTCTTGGCATTGGGCGTGAGGAGATCCTGGACTCTTCATGGATTGTCAACGGGCCCCAATGGATTGGCATCAGGCTGGAGTCCGCTCAGGACGTCCTAGCCCTGCGGCCCGACTCGGGACAATTGGGTGACTTAGAGATCGGCGTTATTGGCCCGTACGGTCCGGGCGCGGAAACCGCGTTCGAGGTGCGGGCTTTCGTTGGTGGAGACGCGGTCTGGGAGGACCCGGTGACCGGCAGTCTCAATGCAGGCTTGGCCCGCTGGCTGATCGATACTTCCAGGGCGCCTGCACATTATGTGGTGTCACAGGGAACTGTTCTTGGCCGCGAGGGCCGGGTCCACATCGATGTAGAGGGAGACACCATTTGGGTTGGCGGACACGTCGCCGCTTGTGTTGAGGGAAGCGTCCGCCTCTAGGCTCGAGGCCTACCTGTAACTAACCCTCTCCGCCGTGCACAATGAGCACATGGAACAGCGTCTTTTGGTCAAGTCCCGGCGGTCTACGCCATGACATTTCACGTTCTTGCCCTGATCTGTTTCGCAGCACTGCTGGGCCCCCTGCTGGCGTTGCCGCGACGGTGGCGCATCCCGGTGGTCATCGGTGAACTGGCGGCAGGAATTCTCATTGGCCGCAGTGGTTTGAATCTGATCGATCCTGGCGAACCGACATTCACCTTTCTTGCTGATCTGGGTTTTGCCTTGATCATGTTTGTGGCCGGCTCCCACGTCCCAGTCCGGGACCAAAGAATCCGTTCGGCATTGGGTAAAGGTGTGGCACGCTTGGCGGTGGTGTCCGTGGCTGCTGCCGCAGTTGGTATTGCAATAGCGGGCTTTTTTGGAACTGGGCAGGCCCCGCTCTATGTAGTCTTGTTGGCGTCGTCCTCCGCCGCGCTGGTTCTGCCCATCGTTGGTTCTCTCAAGATCCGCGGTCCCCACGTGTTGGCCATGACGGCGCAGGTGGTGATCGCCGATACCCTAGCCATCGTGGCTCTCCCTTTGGCGCTCAACCCGTCCACCGCCGGGCCAGCGGCATTGGGTTCCCTGGCTGTTGTGGCAAGCGCCGCCGCGCTATTTCTGATCCTACGAACGGCCGATAAAAAGGGTTTACGGCAGCGTCTCCACAAAGTTTCGGAGAAGCGGAAATTTGCACTGGAGCTCAGGTTTCAGCTGGCGGTCCTTTTCGCCCTAGCCGGACTCGCTGTGTGGAGCCACGTGTCCATCATGCTCGCTGGCTTCGTCTTTGGGCTGGCCGTGTCAGCCGTGGGTGAGCCCAGGCGACTGGCCCATCAGCTGTTCGCCTTGACGGAAGGTTTTCTGGGCCCGCTCTTTTTCCTCTGGCTGGGCTCCTCGCTTGATCTGCGCGAACTGGCCGCGGCCCCGCACATGATTGTGCTGGGCCTGGTCTTGGGGATTGGCGCAATCGGCGTTCATTCCCTCACACGTTTACTTGGACTTCCGCTCCCGCTCGGAGTCCTTACAGCATCACAACTTGGTGTTCCTGTCGCCGCGGCCACCATCGGCATCCAGCAAAACCTGCTCGCACCTGGTGAGCCCGCGGCATTGGTTCTAGGAGCGCTGGTCACCATGGCTGCGGCCACGTTAGCGAGCACCCGTCTGACTCCACGGAAAAGCGTCTAAGTCGCGACCGCCACGCGCAGCTCACCTCTAGAAGTCAAGAACCGCCCGCACCACGGCATTAAACACAAGAGACCCGCAACACCGGCACATTGTGGCCGTCTGTTGCGAGTCTGTTGGGTGATTATTTAGCGGCTACGACGCTGGTTCGAGGCCGGTGCAGTTGCGCGGCGGGGTCCGCCGGAGCGGGCCGGGCGTGACTGTCCGCCGCCGCCAGCGTTGAAGCTGCCACCGGAAGTTCCACCGGTGTTGGAGGACCATGCAACGCTGGAACCGCCACGGGCGCCTTCGCGTGATCCGCCTTCGCGGCCACCTTCACGTGCGCCACCCTGAGGTGCGCGGCGTCCGCGTGCCACGTCGCCGTCGCGGGCCGGACGGCCCTCGCCGGAGCGAACAGGACGGCCTTCGCCGGAGCCGGAACGTGCCGGACGGCCGAAGCCTGCGGGGCGTGAACCCTGCTGGATGCCTTCACGACGCTCGCCGCGGTTACCCGCTGCAGCCGGACGCTCGCTGGAGTCAGCCGAAACGCGGCCACGTCCACCGCGACCGCCACGGCCACCGGCTGTGGGAGCTGCTCCGGAACGGACCGAACGCTTGCGCTGAGCGTTTGCACCGTTGGAGGTGCCACCGCCCTGTGCCGGCGCCTTGGATGCGAGCAAGGCTGCACGGGTGCGCGGGTCGATCTTGTCTGCAACATCGCCCACCAAGGTGGCGAGCAGCGGTGAGCTGGTGGTGACGCGCTCGAAGTTCACGTCAACGCCTGCTGCGCGCATGAGCTTCTTGACGTCGCCCTGCTGCTCAGGGAGCGTCAAGGTGACGACAACGCCGTCGGACCCGGCGCGAGCCGTACGGCCGGAGCGGTGCAAGTAAGCCTTGTGCTCTGTGGGCGGGTCAACGTGGATAACCAACTCGATGTCATCAACGTGCACGCCGCGGGCGGCAACGTCGGTGGCGACCAGGACGCGAACGTCACCGGTTGAGAACTCGGCCAAGTTACGGTCACGAGCATTCTGTGACAAGTTTCCATGAAGATCGACGGCGGGGATACCGGCATCGGTCAGGGTCTTGGCAAGCTTGCGGGCGTGGTGCTTGGTGCGCATGAACAGGATGCGACGGCCGGCGCCGGACGCCAACTCAACGATGACCTGCTTCTTGACGGTCTGATCGTTGACGACAAGAACGTGGTGTTCCATGGTTGAAACCGCGGCCTTGGGCTCGTCCACCGAGTGAGTGAGCTGGTTGGAGAGGTAACGCTGAACAATCTTGTCCACGCCGTTATCCAAGGTTGCGGAGAACAGCATGCGCTGACCCTGCGTGGGCGTGGTGTCCAGCAGTCGCTTGACGACGGGCAAGAAGCCGAGGTCAGCCATGTGGTCGGCCTCGTCCAAAACCGTAATCTCAACGCTTTCAAGCGAAACGATGCGCTGCTTCATGAGGTCTTCGAGGCGGCCCGGGCAAGCGATGACAATGTCGACGCCGGCGCGCAGGGCCTTTTCCTGGCGAGCCTGTGAGACGCCACCGTAGATGACCGTGGTGTTCAAGCCCATGGCCTTGGCGAGGGGCTCGATGGTGTTGTTCAGCTGGGTTGCCAGCTCGCGAGTCGGCGCCAAAACCAGGCCCATGGGGCGGCCGGGCTTGCGGAAGTAAGGGGCTTCGCGCTCGGCCAGACGGGCCACGAGCGGGATAGCGAAAGCAATGGTCTTGCCGGAGCCGGTGCGGCCGCGACCCAACACGTCGCGCCCTGCCAAAGTGTCCGGCAGAGTCTTGACCTGAATGGGGAATGCTTCTTCAATGCCCTGAGCGGCGAGAGAAGCAACGATTTCCTTGGGCGCACCAAGGGCAGCAAAAGTTGTCATGTAAAAAGAGAATCTTTCGTAAGGCGGTTCAACGTCCCACGGGCAGTTTTGACCGCGGGTTCGCCGATTCAATGCCAGAGCGTGTCAACCGCGGTCTGCACAGTGCAAATTCACTGGGCAAAATCTTTGCGGGACAAGTTGCATGCGTTCATCGACGCAGAATGCGCGAAACGCACATTAAGTATCACCAGTCTACCAGCGGCACGACGTCGAACGCTCCCTTAGTGCCGCAACTCACCTTCAACGACTCGTCAAGTTCTCTTCCATGCCACGGATCCCCGCCCCGTTGATCCGTGAGAAATGGTCGTTTTGAGTGGGGAAAGCGACCATTTCTCACGGATCAAGATGGTTCGAGAGAGCTTGGCTCGGTTTGAACTTCACCGAGGTTTCGCCAACCGGCGCGAAGGGGAAATTCGCCAACCAGGCCCTCGCGGGAATCACCGGTACCCTTAACAGTGATGAGTGAAACCCCAGCTTCCAACACCCCAGCAACCGATTCCGCCGCAGCGGCGCACCCTTCCGCGCAAGATGAACAGTTGCCAGATGCGCAGCTGTCAGAGCAACGCGCACCCCGCACCCAAGACGGCTCCGCACGCCCCATCACGCCGGGCAGCCAAGCAGCCGAAGGGACCTACCGCATGCAGCCGGTCTCGTTCGTGCGCCGCGGAACACGCTTGCAGGGTCGTCGCCAGCAGGCCTGGGATGACCACTCCGACACCCTGGCCGTGGACGTTCCCCGCCACATTTCGGACACTTCGGTGCACCCCGAATACGTCTTTGACGCAGCAGCAGAATTTGGCCGTACAGCCCCGCTGATTGTCGAAATTGGCTCCGGTCTGGGCGATGCCGTCATTCACGCCGCCAAGGAAAACCCGGACAAGGACTTCCTCGCCGTAGAGGTTTACACCCCCGGACTCGCTCAAACCATCCAGAAGATCGTCGCCAACGAGCTCGAGAATGTTCGCGTTGTGCAGGCGAACGCCCCCGAGGTCCTAAGCACCATGCTTCCGGCAGGCTCCGTCAGCGAAGTCTGGGTTTTCTTCCCGGACCCTTGGCACAAGAGCAAGCACAATAAGCGTCGAATGGTGAAGGACACCTTCGCCCCGCTCGTAGCCCGCGTCCTCTCCCCAGGCGGCACCTGGCGTCTGGCCACCGACTGGTCCACCTACGCCGAACAGATGCTCCACGTGGGCATCGCCTCCGAAGATTTCACCAACATGCACGACGGCGAGCGCACAGGTTCCGAAAGCCCCCTCACCGAGGCGCGGCTCAGTGGAGTGGATTGCGAACAAAGTGATGAGCCCGATGAGATTGGCGGCTGGGCTCCGCGTTTTGACGGGCGCATTCTGACCAGCTTTGAGAACAAAGCGCACAAGGCTGGCCGGGTCATCTTCGATCTGGCTTTCCGCCGCAACTAAGCGCCCGGAAAGCTAGGCATCAAAGCGCCGAGCCCTCCTCGCAGGCACCCTGAACTACGCCAAATGTTTCAGGGACATTGCCAGCGCGGAGGGTTTTTGCGTTCCCAGCGCCAAGTGAGAGAGCGTTACCGAAAAGCACACCATTGCTGCGCGAGGGTCCCCGAGAAAGTAGCCATTGCTGCGCTAGCGTCGTGGAGGGGAGGGACGAGCCCGCCCGCCCGCTGCCTGCCTCGCCCCCCGCCTCGCCCGCTCGGCCACCACGCTCGCCCGCTCGTAACATTCACCCGCTGGACCTTAACAATGCGGCCAATGGTTGACGCCTTTTTAGTTCTCGAAAGTTGAAAGTCGCACAATCTATGCAACTTTTAGATCATAATTACATCACCCTTATCTTGGCTATTTGACGAGCCGTAGAATTCCCCGTGGACAGCCCCTAGTCTGGGGCCATGACTGCTGAAACTTTTGTCGCCGGGGTCGATGGTCCGGCGTCGGACGCTATGTTGAAATTGGGGCGTTTCTTCACCAAGTGGGATGAAACGGATGATTCTCGGGCAGTTTTCCGGGAGGGCGGACGGGCCGGCGATATTTTTTATCGCGACAGGTGGAGTCACGACAAAGTGGTGCGCTCAACGCACGGTGTGAACTGCACCGGTTCCTGTTCATGGAAGGTGTACGTCAAGGACGGCATCATCACGTGGGAATCCCAGCAGACTGACTACCCCAGCGTTGGCCCGGACAGCCCCGAATATGAACCGCGCGGCTGTCCTCGCGGCGCCGCATTCTCTTGGTACACCTACTCCCCCACCCGCGTCCGTTTCCCTTATGCCCGCGGTGTTCTCGTGGAAATGTACCGCGAAGCAAAACAGCGTCTACATGATCCCGTTTTGGCGTTCGCCGAGATAGCTGGTGACCCCGAAAAGCGCAGAAAATACCAAAACGCTCGCGGCAAGGGCGGCTTGGTCCGCACCTCATGGAAAGAGGCTCTGGAAATCGCCGCCGCCGCCCACGTGAACACCATCAAGACCTACGGCCCCGACCGCGTCTCCGGGTTCTCGCCCATTCCGGCCATGTCCATGGTCAGTCACGCGATTGGGACCCGCTTTGTGCAGCTCATCGGCGGCGTCATGACCTCCTTCTACGACTGGTACGCGGATCTCCCCGTCGCCAGCCCGCAAGTATTCGGCGATCAGACTGACGTCCCGGAATCCGGCGACTGGTGGGACGCCACGTACCTGATGATGTGGGGCTCCAACGTCCCCGTCACCCGCACCCCGGACGCCCACTGGATGGCCGAGGTCCGTTACCGCGGGACCAAGGTCATCGCCATCAGCCCCGACTATGCCGACAACACCAAGTTCGCCGACGAATGGCTCCCCGCTCAAGCCGGCACCGACGCCGCCCTCGCCATGGGCATGGGCCACGTGACGCTCAAGGAATTCTTCGTGGACCGTCAAGTCCCGTTCTTCCAGAGCTACGTCCGTCAATTCACAGACCTCCCGTTCCTGATCCGTTTGGAGAAGAACGACGACGGCACGTACGTTCCCGGGAAATTCCTCACCGCTGCGTTCGTCCCCGGCTTTGAGAATGTGGAAGACGCCGCTTTCAAGACCCTTCTCTTTGACAAGGTCACCAGTTCGGGGCTGGTACCCAATGGAACCTTGGGGCACCGCTATTCCAAGACCGGTGAGGGCAAATGGAACCTTGATCTCACCGGAATTGAACCGGCACTGAGCATGGATGAGATCAGCCAAGATTGCGTAGAAATTCTGCTGCCTTGCTTTGAAGACCCCGAGGGTGCCGGCTCCATCATGCACCGCGGCGTTCCCGTAGCCATAGTGGGCGGCCACTTGGTCACCACCGTCTATGACCTGATGCTGGCCCAATACGGTGTAGGCCGTGATGGCCTGCCCGGCGTCTGGGCGAAGGACTACAACGATGTTTCCGTCCCCTACACCCCGGCCTGGCAAGAAGAAGTCACTTCCGTCCCCGCCCAAGCTTGTATTCGGGTAGCCCGCGAATTTGCCCGCAATGCCGAGCAGTCAAAGGGCCGTTCGATGATCATCATGGGCGCTGGTATCTGCCAGTGGTTCCATGGCGACACCACGTACCGCGCCATTTTGGCTCTGGTCATGTTGACCGGTTGCATGGGCCGTAATGGCGGCGGCTGGGCACACTATGTGGGTCAAGAAAAGTGCCGCCCCATCACAGGTTGGGTCTCTTTGGCCAATGGTCTGGACTGGTCCCGCCCACCCCGCACCATGATTGGCACCGGCTATTGGTACATGCACACCGATCAGTGGCGCCAAGACGGCTACTCCGCCGACGCCCTTAAATCGCCACTGTCCACCGGCAACTTGGACGGCATGCACACGGCCGATGCGCTGGCACAATCAGTGCGTCTTGGCTGGATGCCGTTCTACCCCCAGTTCGATACCAACCCACTGGACCTCGCCGACAAAGCAATTGCCGCCGTGGCAGCCGGCGAAGCACCGGATGAGAAAACCTGGGTTGCCCAGTCCCTCATGAACCGGACCATCAATCCGGCCATTGAGGACATTGACGCCCCGGAGAACTGGCCGCGCACCTTGGTGTTGTGGCGTTCCAACCTCTTTGGATCCTCAGCCAAGGGCAACGAGTACTTCCTGCGCAACTTGCTGGGCACCCACAACAACGTCATGGGCCAGGACAGCCACGAATCGCTGAAGCCCCAGGATGTGAAATGGCATGAGGAAGGCCCGGAAGGAAAGCTGGACTTCCTGATGTCCGCGGACTTCCGGATGACCAGCACCACCTTGCTTTCCGACGTCGTCTTCCCGGCAGCTACGTGGTACGAGAAGCACGATCTCTCCTCCACTGACATGCACCCCTTTGTGCACGCCTTCACCCCGGCCATCGATCCGCCGTGGGAAACCAAGACGGACTTTGAACTGTTCACCTTGCTCGCTGAGGAGCTCTCACGCCAGTCCGTGAAGCATCTGGGAACCCGCAAGGATCTGGTTAGCGTTCCACTCATTCACGACACCGTTGGCCAGATCGCCCAGCCTGGTGGGGTGGTCCGGGACTGGCGCAAGGACGGGATCGACGGCGTCCCCGGGCAGAACATGCCCAATTTCATGGTGGTAGAGCGGGACTATACGGCCATCGCTCACAAGCTGACCGCCGTTGGGCCTCTGGCAGACAAGCTTGGCTTCACGGTCAAGGACATCACCTACAAGCTGGATAAAGCGCTGGCTCACTTGGGCAAGGTCAATGGCGTCATGATGGGCGGTGCCGCGCATGGCTGCCCTGCCATCGATACCGACGCGAAGATGGCTGAGGCGATCCTGACGTTTTCCGGAACCACCAACGGCCAGTTGGCTGTGGCCGGCTTCAAGGAAATGGAACGCAAAACGGGCATGAAGCTGGTGGATCTGGCCGAGGGCAGCGAGGAAAAGCACATCTCCTTCGCCATGACCCAGGCCGGGCCGCAGCCTGTCATCACCTCCCCGGAATGGTCCGGATCGGAGACGGGCGGGCGGCGCTACGCACCATTTACCCAGAACATTGAGCGGCTCAAGCCCTTCCATACGCTGACCGGGCGCATGCACTTCTTCCTGGATCACGATTGGATCATCGATATTGGTGAGGCCCTGCCCATCTACCGGCCACCCTTGGATATGCACCGGCTCTTTGGCGAACCCAAGCTGGGCCCCAATGGGGATAAGGAAATTGTGGTGCGTTATCTGACTCCGCACTCCAAGTGGTCCATTCACTCCGAATACCAAGACAACTTATTGATGCTCTCCCTCTCCCGTGGCGGTCCAACGGTGTGGATGAGCCCCTTAGACGCCGATTCCATCAGCGTTAAGGACAACGAATGGGTTGAGTGTGTGAACGCCAACGGCGTCTTCGTGGGCCGAGCCGTGGTCAGCCACCGCATGCCAGAAGGTGTGGCGTATATCTATCACGCACAGGAGCGCACCATTGACGTTCCCAAATCGGAAGCTACGGGCCGTCGCGGCGGCATCCACAACTCGGTGACCCGTTTGCTGGTGAAGCCCAGCCACTTGATTGGCGGGTACGCGCAGTTGACGTACGCGTTCAACTATCTTGGCCCCACCGGAAACCAGCGAGACAACGTTTCCACTATCCGTCGCCGTTCCCAGGAGGTGCAGTACTAATGCGTGTTATGGCTCAAATGGGCATGGTTATGAACTTGGACAAATGCATTGGTTGCCACACGTGCTCTGTCACGTGTAAGCAGGCATGGACCAACCGTGCAGGGGTGGAATACGTCTGGTTCAACAACGTGGAGACCCGCCCCGGGCAGGGCTACCCGCGCCGCTACGAGGATCAGGAAAAGTGGAAGGGCGGCTGGGAGCTGAACAAGCGCGGCCGCCTCAAGCTCAAGGCCGGCGGGCGTGTGAAGAAGTTGTTTGGTCTTTTCGCCAACCCCATCCAGCCCGAGCTCAAGGACTACTACGAGCCCTGGACCTACGATTACAAAACCCTCGTTGATGCCCCTCTGGGCGATGATTTCCCGGTGGCACGGCCCAAATCCCTGATCACCGGCAAAGACACGAAGATCACGTGGAGCGCTAACTGGGATGATGACCTGGGTGGCACCTCCGAGATGGGTCACTTAGACCCCATCGTGGAGAAGGTGCGCCGCGAATCCGAAGACAAGATCAAGTTCGAGTTCGAGCAGACTTTCATGTTCTACCTACCGCGCATTTGCGAACACTGCCTGAACCCCTCTTGCATGGCATCTTGCCCTTCCGGCGCCATTTACAAGCGCGTTGAAGACGGCATTGTGCTGGTGGATCAGGATCAGTGCCGTGGCTGGCGCCAGTGCATGACCGGCTGCCCGTACAAGAAGATCTATTTCAACCACAAGACCGGCAAGGCCGAGAAGTGCACGTTCTGCTACCCACGTATCGAGGTGGGCCTACCCACCGTCTGCTCGGAAACGTGCGTTGGCCGGCTGCGGTATCTGGGGCTTTTCTTGTACGACGCCGATGCCGTCACCGCCGCTGCCTCCGTCACGGATCCGCAGGATTTGTACCAGTCCCAAATGGATGTACTGCTGGACCCTCATGATCCCGCCGTCATTGCGGCCGCCCGCGAACAAGGTATCCAGGAGGACTGGATCGAGGCCGCACAGAAGTCGCCGGTGTACGCGCTGACTAAGGTGTACAAGGTGGCCCTGCCGCTGCACCCGGAATACCGCACCATGCCCATGGTTTGGTACATCCCGCCGCTCTCCCCCGTGGTTGATCTGCTGCGTGAACAAGGGCACGACGCCGAGGATCAAGACGTGCTGTTCGGCGCCATTGACGCTCTACGCATCCCCGTTGAATACCTGGCTGAACTTTTCACCGCAGGTGACACCGAGCTTGTCACCGAGGTGTTGCGCAAACTCGCTGCCATGCGTGCCTACATGCGTGGCATCTCCCTCGGCGGCGAACCGGATGAGTCCATCCCCGCCTCCGTGGGCATGGATGGCGCCACCATGTATGAGATGTACCGGCTCATGGCCATCGCCAAATACGACGAACGGTACGTCATCCCCAAAGCCCACGCCGAGCAGGCCCACGATCTAGAAGAGATGGGCTGCTCCCTCGATTTCGACGGCGGACCCGGCATGGACTCCATGGGCATGTCCCCCTTCGGTGAGGCCAGCGGACGGCCCACACCGGTTGCGCTGGAAACCTTCAACGCACTCCGGGACCGGCAGACTTCAGACTCAATTGCCGGCGCAGACACCCTCCGAGGACGGGTGAACTTGCTGAACTGGGATGGCAACGGCGCACCAGCCGGGATGTTCCCGCAGAAGCATGCCACCGAACCTCCGGCCAGCCCGGACGCAGCGCGGGAAGACGCCTTGGAAGGTGGCAGCTCATGAGAGCTCCAACCAGCAAAGCAACCAGCAAAAGAGATCAGGTCACCTTTCTAGCCGCCTCCTGGTGCTTGTCCTACCCGGATGAACAACTCGTGGCGCGGGTGCCCATGATGAGAGCCGCTTTGGGTGAGTTTCCGGGCGCCAGCCAGCCGTTCGCCGTCGTACTACAACGGCTCGAAAGCACCGATTTGATGGCGTTGCAAGGCCAATATGTTCAAGAGTTTGACCTCGGCAAACGGCACGCACTGCACCTCTCGTACTGGACCGACGGTGATACGCGGCGGCGCGGAGAGGTACTCGGTGCATTCAAAAAGGTGTACCGCGGCCAGGACACTTTGGTCGACACGTGGGGTGAGCTGCCCGATTTCTTGCCCATGGTGCTTGAATTTGCGGCCACCGTAGACATGTCCACCGGCAAGGAATTGCTGGCACAATACCGGCCCAGCCTAGAACTGATCAAGTTTGGGCTGCTGCGCGATGAGCTGCCGCACACCGACATTTTGCAAGCGATCTGCGATACGCTGCCGGGCGCATCCCCGGCGGATGAACAAGCCGTCATGCGGATGGCAGGCTACGGTCCACCCACAGAATCCGTGGGGCTGGACCCTTATGATCCGCGGCTGTTGCCCATGAAAGGGGCATGAGTGATGGACATCTTCCTCTGGGGCGTGTTGCCCTACGTCATGATTGTCATCCTGGTGGGTGGCTCCGTGTGGCGGTATAAGTTCGACCAGTTCGGCTGGACCACCCGGTCTTCCCAGCTGTACGAATCCAAGTTGCTGCGCATTGGGTCCCCGGTGTTCCACTTTGGCCTGCTCGCTGTGATTGCGGGGCACTTCTTTGGTCTGGTGATTCCTAAATCGTGGACCGAGGCTGTGGGCATGACGGAGAGCATGTACCACTTCAACGCTTTGTTTGTGGGCACCATTGCCGGTGTTGGGACGCTCGCCGGGATCGCGCTACTGATCTACCGCCGCCGCAAGACCGGGCCCGTATTCATGGCGACCACCAAGAACGACAAGCTCATGTATGTGGTGCTGGTGGCGGCCATCGTGTTTGGTTTATGGACCACCCTAGCCAGCGTGTTCTGGCCCGATCACGACGTGACATACCGGGATACGGTCTCCCCATGGTTCCGCTCACTGTTCATCTTCCAACCGGACGTGGCCGCCATGGCTGCGGCACCGACCTCCTTCCACATCCACACCCTTGTGGGCATGCTGCTGTTCATGGTGTGGCCGTTTACCCGTCTGGTCCACGCCTTCACGGCGCCGCTGCACTACCTGTTCCGCCCGTACATTGTGTACCGCTCACGCGACAAGGGCGCCAGCGTGGCTCCCCGCAGCGGCTGGTCCGAAGTGGGCACCCGCGACCGCGACACCACCAAGCGCTAACTCGCACACAGGCTCCAACCCTCAATCAGGAGAGACCATGGCCTCAACAACCGCCCCGCACCTGCCTCCTCTCAAGGGGCAGGCGCTGAATCTGACTCTGGCAACCGCAGCCTCTGTGGTGGGTTTCTGGGCTTGGAACATCATTGCCACCCTGAGCACGCATTACGCCAACTCCCTAGAGCTATCGGCTGGAACCATGGGGATCTTGGTGGCCATGCCCATCTTTGTGGGCTCCTTGGGACGCATTGTGGTGGGCACCATGACAGACAGGTACGGTGGCCGGGCCCTGTTCACCTTTGTTCTGGTGGCCACGATTCCCCCTGTCTTGCTGGTCGCGTTGGGAGGAGCACTAAATTCCTTTGTCCTGGTGCTTGGCGCCGGCTTTCTTTTAGGTGTTGCCGGAACCGTGTTTGCCGTTGGCATCCCCTTTGTCAGCGCTTGGTACCCGCCCTCACGCCGCGGCTTTGCCACGGGCGTGTTCGGCGCCGGAATGGGCGGCACGGCACTGGCCGCCTTCCTGAATCCACGGCTGGTGAAATCAATTGGTTACGTCCCCACGCACCTGCTGATCGCCGGGATTCTGGCCATCATGGCCGTACTGGTGTGGGTGTTCATGAAGAACGCCCCCGGCTGGGAACCCAACAAATCTCCCGTAATGCCCAAGCTGATCGACGCCTCAAAGCTAGCGGTGACTTGGAAGATGTGTTTCCTGTACGCGGTGGTCTTCGGCGGCTTTGTCTCCTTCGCCACCTACCTGCCCACCTATCTGCGCGATGTCTATGAATTCGACCCCACCTCAGCCGGAGCCCGCACCGCCGGATTCGCACTAGCCGCGGTGATCGCACGGCCCATCGGTGGTGTTTTGGCTGACAAGATTGGCTCCAAACCCGTGGTCCTAGCATCCCTCGCTGGCGTGGCTGTGCTGGGTTTCTTCGTAGCTCTGGAACCTGCCGCTGATGTTCAGGCTGGACCCGTGTTCCTAGCCTTGGCTGCAGCTCTGGGCCTGGGCACCGGAGGCGTCTTCGCCTGGGTAGGAACCCTCTCGCCAGATGGCAAGGTAGGTACCATCAGCGGCATTGTCAGTGCCGCCGGCGGTCTGGGCGGTTACTTCCCACCCCTGATCATGGGCATGACGTACAACCCCGAGGCCGAGAACTACAAGTACGCTATTGGGCTCTCGCTCCTGGTGGCGACCGCTATCGTGGCCCTCCTATTTGCGCTCTTCTTCGTCAAGACCCCCACACAGAAGCCGAAGACGCCGCTGGAGCCAGCCAAGAAGTAGTTCAGCTGAGTCACTTTCGACGGCGGGGGGGTGGGGGGGGGTTCCACCCCCCCCCCCCTTCACTTTTTCCAAAAAAGAAAAACACCCCCAACCAAAAAACCTCTTTTCCAGGGGAGAA
>NZ_JBTNDB010000011.1:0-100400 GCF_054511175.1 Arthrobacter sp. Sr24
TAACGTACCGGCAGGTGCTGTCCTCCTCATCGAATGCCGCCCCCCCCTTTACCTTCGCCTCTCCCCCCACCTCACCCCCCCCACCACAGGAGCGAGTGTCCCGTTAGGACAGATTTGCCACTGACGGGTACAACGGGTGCGCTGCGGCCAGAACCTCAACGCGGGCACGCAGACCGGAGAGGTCCGTGGAAGCGTCGGCAATGAGCGCCTCGGCAATGATGTCCGCAACCTCCACGAAGGCAGCCTCACCAAATCCGCGAGTAGCCAGTGCCGGGGTACCAATGCGCAGCCCCGAGGTGACCATCGGCGGACGCGGGTCAAACGGCACGGCGTTGCGGTTGACGGTGATGTCAATCGCGGCCAGGCGATCCTCGGCCTCCTGACCGTTCAGTGCGCAGTCGCGCAGATCCACCAGGACAAGGTGAACGTCGGTGCCGCCGGAAATCACGGAGATTCCCTTGGCTGCAACGTCCGCTTCCATGAGGCGTTTGGCCAGGATGGCGGATCCTGCCAGAACACGTTCTTGACGTTCCTTGAATTCCGGGGTTGCCGCAATCTTGAACGCCACTGCCTTGCCAGCAATAACATGCTCCAACGGGCCGCCCTGCTGTCCGGGGAACACTGCCGAGTTGATCTTCTTGGCAATGTCGGGATCGTTGCTCAAGATGATGCCACCGCGCGGGCCAGCCAACGTCTTGTGGGTGGTGGAGGTGACCACGTGTGCGTGCGGCACCGGTGAAGGGTGCAGCCCTGCAGCCACCAGACCGGCGAAGTGCGCCATATCCACCATGAGGTAGGCGCCCACCAGATCCGCGATGCGGCGGAATTCGGCGAAGTCCAGCTGACGCGCGTACGCGGACCAGCCGGCAACAATCAGCGCCGGCTTGTGTTCGAGCGCCAGGCGCTCGACCTCTGCCATATCTACCTGATGGGTATCTTCACGCACCTGGTAGGGCACCACGTTGTACAGCTTGCCGGAGAAGTTGATCCGCATGCCGTGGGTCAAGTGGCCGCCATGGGCCAGGTTCAGACCCATGATGGTGTCGCCAGGCTTGATCAGTGCATGCATGACCGAGGCGTTAGCCTGGGCACCGGAGTGCGGCTGAACGTTCGCGAAGCTGGCACCGAACAGATCCTTGACGCGGTCAATGGCCAGTTGCTCAATGACATCGACGTGCTCGCAACCACCGTAGTAACGGCGTCCCGGGTAACCTTCTGCGTACTTATTGGTCAGAACCGAGCCCTGAGCTGCCATAACAGCTGCCGCGGTGTGATTTTCAGACGCGATCATTTCTAGGCCGCTACGCTGGCGTGCCAGCTCAGCGTCAATCTCAACCGCTACGTCCGGATCGAGCTCTGCCAGTGTGGCGTCCAAGCTCGGTGAGACTACCTGGACGAAGTCCGTGGCCGCCCCCACGCCGCTCACAGCTCGCCGCCGTTGGCAGCTGCGTAGTCTTCTGCGCTGAGCAGCGGTCCGTCAGATTCGACGTCGACCTTGAACAGCCAGCCTGCACCGTAGGGATCGGTGTTGATGATGGCCGGATCATCAATGGCACCGGAGTTGGTTTCGGTGATGACGCCGGTGACGGGTGAGTACAGATCCGAAACGGACTTCGTTGACTCGATCTCGCCGCATACTTCACCGGCGGTGACGGTGGCGCCGACCTCGGGCAGGTCAACGTACACAATGTCGCCCAGGGCATCTGCGGCCACGGCGGAAACACCGATAGTGGCAGGGCCCGCGCCATCGCGGGCAATCCACTCGTGCTCTGCGGAGTACTTAAGTTCTGCTGCTACCTTGCTCATGATGATCCTTAGGGTCTGGTGCGAAAAGGTTGGAAGGTGTGTGGTCTAGGCAGGCTCGGCCATCTGTGGCCGAGCCTGCCTAGATACCGGAACTACTTTTGACGCTTGTAGAAAGGAAGCGCAACTACTTCAAAAGGCTCAGCCTTGCCGCGCAGATCCACATCAAGCTTGGTGCCAATTTCGGCGTATGCCACGTCTACATAAGCCATAGCTACGGGGTAGCCAAGGGTGGGGCTGGGCTGGCCAGAGGTGACTTCACCAATAACGGCGCCGTCGTTCATGACTGAGTAGTGTCCGCGTGCTGCACGGCGCCCCAGTCCCTTCAGGCCCACGAGCTTACGGCCAGAGGTGACGCCGTCGCCCGATTCCTTGATGGCGGCCAGTGCAGCCTTGCCCACGAAGTCGCTTTCCTTGGCCAGCGATACCACCGGACCCATACCAGCCGAGTAGGCGTGGCCTGAGACGGACAGCTCGTTGCCGTAGAGGGGCATGCCAGCTTCCAGTCGAAGGGAGTCGCGGCATGCGAGGCCGGCCGGGACCAGGCCCTGATCGGTGCCGTTCTCCAGCAGTACCTGCCACAGCGCCGCAGCGTCGGCATTGGGTACGTAGATCTCGAAGCCGTCTTCACCTGTGTAACCGGTGCGGGCCAGCAGGAGGTCCTGACCGTTGATGCTCACGTAAGCAGCTGCGTAGTATTTCATCTCCGTCACCAGATGGTGCTGATCTTCCGGGACCAGCGTCAGCAGAATCGCTACCGCGTTGGGGCCCTGCACGGCGACGAGCGAAATCTCGCTGGTGACGTCTTCGACGACGACGTCGAACCCGGCGGCACGCTCGGCCAGCAGTTCTGCGACGACGGCTGCGTTACCTGCGTTGGGGACTACCAGGTACTTCTCATCGCCAAGGCGGTAAGAAATCAGGTCATCCACAATGCCGCCGGCAACGTTGCAGATCAGCGAATACTTGGCCTTGCCCACGGCCACGGCGGACAGCTTGCCAGCCAGTGCGTAGTCCAAGAATGCGGCTGCGTCGGCACCGGTGACCCAGATCTCACCCATGTGGGAGAGGTCAAAGAGACCGGCAGCTTTGCGCACTGCGTGGTGTTCTGCGAGTTCGGAGGAGTACTTCAACGGCATCTGCCAACCACCGAAATCGGTGAAGGATGCTCCAGCTTTCTGGTGCTCGCCGTAAAGTGCTGTGTATTTCTCAGTCATGGCAATTCCTTTGCGGTGGTGGTTAGTCTTCGAAGTCTTCGATGGGAGGGCAGGAGCAGACCAAGTTGCGGTCCCCTGCTGCACCATCGATGCGGCCAACGGGCGGGAAGTACTTGTCTTGGCGCAGGGCAGAAACGGGGAAGACGGCCTGCTCACGAGAGTAGCCACGAGCCCAGCTGGAATCGACCACGGCAGCAGCCGTGTGCGGTGCGTTGCGCAGAGGGCTGTCCTCGAGTGCGAACGCGCCATCAGCGACCTGATCGATTTCGGCACGGATGCTGATCATGGCCGTGATGAACCGGTCGATCTCAGCCAAGTCCTCAGACTCGGTGGGCTCCACCATGAGGGTGCCCGATACCGGGAAGGACAGGGTGGGAGCGTGGAAGCCGTAGTCGATGAGGCGCTTGGCCACATCTTCGGCGGTCACACCGGTCTTAGCGGTCAGATCACGCAAATCCAAGATGCACTCGTGAGCAACCAGGTCACCGGCACCGGTGTACAGCACCGGGTAGTGCTCGTTGAGCTGCGAGGCAATGTAGTTCGCAGCCAACAGCGCGGACTTCGTAGCTTCGGTGAGTCCCTGAGCGCCCATGAGCTTGACGTAGGCGTAGGAGATGGGCAGGACGCCGGCGGAACCGAAGCGAGTGGCCGAGATCGGAACACCGGTTCCTGCGATCGAGCCCGAAGCGTTGGCGTCTCCTGGCATGAACGGAGCCAGGTGTGCCTTGGCTGCAACCGGACCTACGCCGGGGCCGCCACCGCCGTGCGGGATGCAGAAAGTCTTGTGCAGGTTCAGGTGGCTAACATCGCCGCCGAACTTTCCGGGCTGTGCCAAACCAACCAGTGCGTTGAGGTTTGCACCGTCAACGTACACCTGGCCACCGGCGGCGTGGACGGCGTCGCACACATCGGTCACATCGGCGTCGTACACACCGTGGGTGGACGGGTAGGTGATCATGATGGCTGAGAGCTGATCCTTGTGCTTCTCAATCTTGGCAGTCAGATCTGCGTGGTCAATGGTGCCATCTGTTGCCGTTGCGACAACAACAACCTTCATGCCTGCCAGAACAGCAGATGCGGCGTTGGTGCCGTGGGCCGACTGCGGGATGAGGCAGATGGTGCGCTGATCGTCACCGCGGGAGAGGTGGTAGCCGCGGATAGCCAGCAGGCCGGCGAGCTCGCCCTGTGAACCAGCGTTGGGCTGGATGGAGACCTGATCGTAGCCGGTGATCTCAGCCAGATCGGCTTCCAAACCGCCGATCAGTTCACGCCAGCCAACGGTCTGTGAGTCCGGAGCGAAGGGGTGAATGGAGGCGAATCCGGGCCAGGACATGGCTTCCATCTCAGCCGTTGCATTCAGCTTCATGGTGCAAGAACCCAAAGGGATCATGGTGCGGTCAAGCGCCAGGTCGCGGTCGCTGAGGCGGCGGATGTAACGCAGCATCTGGGTTTCGGAGCGGTGGGTGTTGAAGACCGGGTGGGTCAAAAAGTCCGAGACACGCACAGTGTCAGCGGGCAGTGCGAAGTCTGTGCTGCTACCCGCATCCGTGCCGTCTCCTGCCGGAGCAGCACCAAACACGGCGGCAACGCGGGCCACAATGTCCGCCGTCGTGGTTTCATCAACGGAAATACCGACGTGATCGGCGTCGATGGGACGCAGGTTGATGCCGTCGCGCTCGGCGATAGCAATCAGGGCGTTGGCGCGGCCCGGTGCGCGGACCGTGAGCGTGTCGAAGAAGGAGTCATTGACCAGTTCGACGCCGGATCCCTGCAGTGCCGCTGCCAAGGTGCGGGCGTGGCCGTGAACGGTTTCGGCAATGGCCTTCAGGCCGGAGGGGCCGTGGTAGACGGCGTACATGGAGGCAACGATGGCCAGCAATGCCTGCGCAGTACAGATGTTGGAGGTGGCCTTCTCGCGGCGGATGTGCTGCTCGCGAGTCTGGAGTGCCAAGCGGTAGGCCGACAATCCGGTGTTGTCCTTGGAGACACCTACGATGCGGCCAGGCAATGAACGCTCCATGCCGTTGCGGACAGCCATGTAAGCTGCGTGCGGTCCACCGAAGAACAGGGGCACGCCGAAGCGCTGGGCAGTTCCAACAGCGATGTCAGCGCCCTGCTCGCCGGGAGGGGTGATCAGCGTCAGTGCGAGCAGATCGGCGGCGACGGTCACCAGTGCGCCCTGCTCCTTAGCAGCTGCAATGACCGGTGCGTGGTTGAAGACGCGGCCGGATACGCCAGGCTGCTGCAGAACGATGCCGTTGATGGCACCTTCTGGCAGGCCCAGGGAGAGATCAGCAACTTCAACTTCGAAGCCAAGGGCTTCGGCGCGGCCCTTCACGATGGCGATGGTCTGCGGCAGCAGATCAGAGTCCAGGACGGTCTTAGCGTCTCCGGCTCCCTTGGTCTTGTTGGAGCGGCGCATGAGCAAAACGGCCTCAGCGACGGCGGTTGCTTCATCGAGCAAAGACGCGTTGGCAACGGGGAGTCCGGTCAAGTCGCTGACCATGGTCTGGAAGTTCAGCAGCGCCTCGAGGCGGCCCTGAGAGATTTCCGGCTGGTAAGGCGTGTACGCCGTGTACCAGGCAGGAGCTTCGAGGATATTGCGCATGATCACCGGCGGCGTCACGGTGTCGTAGTAGCCCTGGCCGATCATTTGCACGGCCATCTTGTTCTTGGCTGCGAGTCCGCGCAGCTGGGCCAAAACCTCAACTTCGCTCAGAGCCGAGGACAATGCCAGCGGTGTGCTCTGACGGATGGAATCGGGAACGGCCGTATCAACGAGGGAGTCGACGCTGTCATAGCCGATGGCCTTGAGCATGGTCTCGATGTGCGACTGCTCGCGGGCACCGATGTGGCGATCGGCGAACACGGTAGGAAGGGATTGAATCGTCAAGGGGAACTCCAAGGTACGGCCGGGCGGAAAGCTCGGCATGAGTGGGGTTCCTCCCCGCTCTGTCTTGGACCTGAGAGATTCCGCGAATTTGAGATCCGCTTTGCACCGTCGGTGAACTCGGTTTCCCGAGCTGCTTTCCAGAGTTGCCTCGCCATGACGGTACGGGTGCCTGAGAGATTCCTGGGGAGGATTTGCTCCTACGGCGCCTCACACATTGCTGGGAGGACTCTCCCGCCACGGTTCAAAAGGCATATTCAAATGTAGGTGATTCTTGCCACACACTATCTGATGGCTCCCACTTGGCGCAACTCTCCCACCAGGAATCTCATCTCCCAGCCCCTGAGTTTCCCCTGAGCGGCGAAACTCAGGGGCCGTAGTAATACTTTTCATGGCGTTACTGTCCATTTTTTGGATTCATCCGTGGTGCCTCATGTCAATATGCTCGCGAAATGATTACTGCGTGCCTCTTCTATTGTGCTCGCGAAATGCTCATGCTGCGTGGGGTGCTTGGGAGTAGGTCTTGGCTGCTGCCGCCCGGATCAGTCGTTGCTGGATCTCATTGATCTGGTTCGTCAGCTCGGCCAGATCCAGACTGGCGTAGATTTCCTCCATGTGGTGGCGTTGGGGTTCGAGCATGATTCCGGTGTCCTTGATGCGTTGGGCCGGCGTGCGGGGATCATCGTAGCTACGCACCGATTTCCCCTTGCCGCTGAGGTGGTATCCGGTAACTTTCTTGGTCGGCAGGAACAGGTTTTTACGTGCGTTTACCAGCGGCCAAAGCTCGTTGAGCAAGCGAAGTTCCGTCTCGGTGTCGTAGCGGTAATTGAACGCTGATCGGCGCACGATAGCACCGTTTTTTTGCTCAACGAACGGGTTGTCGTTCGAGTGGTGAGGCCGGGAGCGGGTCATGCGAATGTTATGGGCATTGCACCATGTAGTGACCGCCGTGTTGAGGAACTCAGAGCCATTGTCGGAATGCACGTGATCGAGGGGGTACGGGAATTCATCCTGGATTTCTTCCATCGCGGCCGCCACCCATTTGGAGGCTTTGTTCCTGATCGCCCGGTTGATCGTCCACCCCGTGAAGGGATCGGTGACGGTCAGTGTGAACGCGTATTGGCCCTTGGCACTGTTACCGCAGTGAGCGACGGTATCGATCGCGACCATCCCTGGCTGCCAGTCAATGTCCGGGATGCGGGACATGATCGCCAATGACCTCGGTGTACTGGTTCCGCCGGGACCGGGTCGTTGATTTCCCATCCGGATACATCGAAAGCTTGAACGGTGCCAGCAGCCGGTCAATCGTGGCCGCACTCATCGTTAGCAACTGGGTGCGGACTTCCGGGCTGTAACGGGTGCGCACCCGTCCGAAGGCGCCGGAATCGATATGGGCGTCCATGTTGACCAGCGTGGCATCCATGACCGCGGCCAGGTACTTCCCACAGGGCTGGCCCGCCACGACCCAGACCTGCTGAAGAACCTTTAGCGTGTCATAGCCATACGTCGGTGGTCTGGGCCTACGGGCCACGATACGGGCCGGACCACGCCGCTTGAAGGCACGACCAAGCTGACGGCGCGCGTTCGCCCTAGACCACCCAATCTCAATGACTAACCGGTCAAGGATCTCACCCTTGCCCTTCTTAGAAGCCCGGAAATACTGCCCAGCTTCCTTCTTCGAAATTTCCCTGCGCGCTGATAACGACATCCCGTAGTCCATCCCTCCAGCACACCAAAGCACCCGAACATGCACCAGAGATTTCGCGAGCATTTCTCAAATGAGGCACGCACCCCATTTCGCGAGCACTTTAGATGAGTCTCGTCGTCATCTTGCGCACAGGCTATAGTCAGGCTAATCTGTGACTCGCGTCACCCTTTATATTTTAGTTTTTGCAGTGCCTATGATCCGCGGCGGGAGAGTCCTCCCAGCAGTATCGGAAGGCGCCGAAGGAGCAAACCCTCCCCGGGAATCTCTCAGGCCCCAGTACCGCCACGGCTAGGCAACTCTGGAAAGTAGTCCGGGAAACCGGCTCACCGACGGTGCAAGCGTTCACTAGTTTTTTTAGTGGCGCGGAAACTCTCAGGTCCCATACAGAGTGGGGAGGAAAAAATCTTCGTGGTGCTCCATGCCACCTGAACGAAGGAATTCCTTTGACTACTCACCAGACCGCGCCCACCTCGGGCGAACCACCTCAGCTTGAGCGCCAACTCAGCAACCGCCATATCCAGCTCATCGCCATTGGCGGTGCCATTGGAACCGGCTTGTTTATGGGTTCGGGCAAAACCATCTCCGCCGCCGGACCTTCGGTGATCTTTGTGTACATGATCATCGGATTCATGCTGTTCTTCGTCATGCGAGCCATGGGCGAACTCCTGCTCAGCAACCTCCACTACAAGTCCTTTAGCGACTTTGCCGCAGACCTGCTGGGCCCCTGGGCCGGCTTCTTCACCGGCTGGACCTACTGGTTCTGCTGGGTTATCACGGGCATCGCCGACGTCATCGCCATCGCCGCCTACTCGGACGTCCTTATGCCAGGAATCCCGTTGTGGATCCCGGGCGTGGTCACTGTAGGAATCTTGCTGGTGCTGAACTTGACCACGGTGAGGGCCTTCGGTGAGACAGAATTCTGGTTTGCTCTTATCAAGATCATTGCCATTGTCGCGCTGATCGTAGTGGGTCTGGTCATGATCTTCAGCCGCTTCCAGTCTGAATCCGGAACCGCAAGCTTCACAAACCTGTGGGAGCACGGCGGATTCTTCCCCAATGAATTCATGGGCTTTGTGGCCGGGTTCCAGATCGCTGTCTTCGCTTTCGTAGGTATTGAGCTAGTCGGTACCACCGCTGCTGAGGCCAAAGATCCGGAGAAGAACCTGCCCAAGGCCATTAACTCCATCCCCATCCGTATCCTGCTGTTCTATGTAGGTGCCTTGGTCATCTTGATGTCGGTCATTCCCTGGACGCAGTTCGCAGCCGGCGAGAGCCCGTTCATCGCCATGTTCGCCTTGGCTGGACTCGGGGCAGCCGCCACCATCATCAACTTGGTGGTACTAACGTCGGCGATGTCCTCAGCAAACTCTGGCATCTACTCAACGTCTCGCATGGTTTATGGTTTGGCCATGGAAGGCGATGCCCCGGCTAGATTCGCCAAGCTGTCTAGCCGCAAAGTCCCCAACAACGCCTTGTTCCTCTCGTGTGTATTGCTGCTCTCCAGCATCATCTTGCTGTACGTCGGTGAAGACATCACCAAGGCCTTTGAAATGGTCACCACAGTAGCCGCTGTTTGCTTCGTCTTCGTCTGGTCCATCATTTTGGCCAGCTACTTGGCCTTCCGCAAACGCCGTCCCGAACTCCACGACGCATCCAAATTCAAGATGCCTGGCGGTAGGCCCTTGGTGTACGTGGTCTTTGCTTTCTTCGCCTTTGTACTGTGGGCGCTGACCACTCAGACCGACACATTGATTGCTTTGCTGGTTACACCTATTTGGTTCATTGCCTTGGCCATCGTCTGGTACTTGGTAGGCAAAACCCCCAACCATCTGGCCCGTTACCGCAAGTTCAAGGAAGACCTGGAAACGGAGGCGAAGGTGGAAGCGGGTGCCGCGGCTGCCCGTCGCTTGGAGAATGAATCGGAGTCCGGTCGATGACCGCGGTGCCCACAGCGCCGTCGAGCGTTCACAGTGAGATTCCCGCAACCGGAGAAGGGTTTGTTCTGACGCTTGACTGCGTCGAGAATCCGGGCATTGTGCACGCGGTTGCACAATACCTGCTCGATCACGGCTGCTATATCGTGGATATCAAGCAGTTCGGTGACCAGCAGGTGCGGCAATTCTTCATGCGGGTGCACTTCCTAGCCGCCGCTGATGGGCCCTCTGCCGATCAGCTGCGCAGCGAATTCTCCCCGATCGCGCAGCAGTGGGGCATGAGCTGGCGGCTGGAACCACAGGCTAGGAAGGAACGCATCCTGGTCATGGTGTCCAAGTTTGGCCACTGCCTCAACGATCTGCTCTTCCGGGCCCGTACTGGAGAACTTCCCGTGGAGATCGTGGCTGTTGTCTCGAACCATGAGACCCACAAGGCTTTGGTGGACTGGCATGGGATTCCGTTCCACCACATCCCGGTGACCCCTGAAACGAAGCCAGCCGCAGAGGCCGCGTTGCTGGAGCTGGTGGATCAATACACGGCTGAATTGGTGGTGCTGGCGAGGTACATGCAGGTTTTCAGTGATGACCTGACCAAGGTGCTATCCGGGCGTGCCATCAATATTCACCACTCCTTCCTGCCTAGCTTCAAGGGTGCAAAACCGTACCATCAGGCTTACGATCGCGGAGTCAAAACGGTCGGAGCCACGGCTCACTATGTCAACGCTGAACTGGATGAGGGGCCGATCATCGCCCAACAAGTCATCGAGGTGGATCACACCTACAGCCCTGCCGATCTGGTGGCAGTGGGCAGGGACGCCGAATGCAAGGCTCTGACCAACGCCGTGCGATGGCATGCCGAGGGCCGGATCATTCTCTCGGGGAATCGCACAGTAGTTCTGCGATAACAGCTTCGCCCCAACCGTCCATGGCCCCCGCCGTCGATGGGGAATGGTTGGGGCTAGGCTGGGAGTCGGACCTTCGGATACGCAGGACGTTTCCAGCAGCTTGTGAAAAGGGATACTACAAGGATGAATCGTGGCTGAAACACACGGCCCCGTTCATCCCGTTCATCCCGCGGCGGGTCCGGGTCCCGTTCCGGGTCCGGCGGTTATATGGGACGGGCACTCGCGTGGCAGTTCAGGGTATCGCCGGATCTTGGCGGCGCTGGCGTGTGCCGGAGTGGCAACGTTCGCCCAGCTGTACTCGCTACAGGGCTTGCTGCCTCTGGTTTCGCGAGAATTCAATGTGACAGCGGCACACGCTTCACTGACGGTTTCAGTCGCAACGATCGGCCTTGCCGCAGCAGTTTTGCTATGGTCGTTTGTCGCCGACCGTTGGGGGCGTGTGCGCACCATGGGGCTGGCGGTTATTCTGGCCACCATCATGGGGCTGTTAGTGCCGGCTGCGCCAACTTTTGAAGTTCTGCTGCTTCTGCGAGCGCTGGAAGGCGCAGCCTTGGGCGGCATCCCGGCCTTGGCGATCGCCTACCTCAGCGAAGAAGTCAGGCGCTCCAACGCAGCCGCCGCAGCGGGCGCCTACGTTGCTGGCACCACGCTGGGCGGCCTCTTTGGCCGCCTGTTGGCCGGACCTGTGGCGGATATAGCCGGTTGGCGCATGGGAACGCTCGCCGTATCACTTTCCGCGGCAGCTGCGGCTGTAGCTTTCCTTGTTCTGGCGCCCCGTCCGAAGGGGTTCACTCCCTCACCCCGTGTGGGCTTTGGCGCCGTGTTGGGTAAGTTGCTTCCCCCGTTACGCAGCAGTTCCTTGGTGGCCTTGTACGCCCAGGCTTTCCTGTTGATGGGCGCCTTTGTCAGTGTGTACAACTATCTGGGTTTCCGTTTGGAAGCACCGCCCTACCTCTTTCCAGCATCGGAAGTCGCGCTGCTCTTTCTGGCTTACTTGGCAGGGACGCTCTCCTCACGGGTGGTGGCCGGAATGGCCGGGCGCTGGGGTCGTCGTGCGGTGTTGTTGGTGTCCATCGGTGTCATGGTGGGCGGGCTGGCTCTAACACTGGCCAGCCCGATCGTCCTGATTTTGTCCGGGTTGGTGTTATTCACGGCAGGGTTCTTTGGCGCGCACAGCATCGCCTCGGGATGGACCGGAGCACTGGCAACTACTGGCCGAGCCCAAGCGTCCTCGCTCTACAACCTCAGCTACTACGCCGGTTCCAGCGTTATCGGCTGGAGCGCAGGCTTGGTGTTCCAACAGTTTGGGTGGAGTGCTATGGCCGCTGCGCTGGCCGTTCTCGCTGGTGGTGCGGCCCTGATTGCGGCGCTATTACTTCCCAAGCACAACGCCCTGGCCCATCCAGTGTCTAGCTGACCAGCTCACCTGCACTGCGGTGCATGCGTAGCGCCTCAACCACGGGGTACAGCATCAGTACGCCGAGGACGGCGAACGTCCATTGGTAGCCCGCAACAGGCGCAGCGTCCGCTGTCCCTGCCAAAATCGCCTCGGCCGCCCGCAGAATCAGAGCACCCACAGCAATTCCCAGACCAGTGGCCACCTGGGCGATCGTGGATGACAACGTATTAGCTCCAGCCATTCGAGCCTTTGGCACGTCCATGAACTGCAAGGTGTTGTAGGCGCTGAAGCCAATGGAGCGCAGCACCCCGCTGGCAAAGAGGACCGCCGCGATGACGGCCAGTGGCGTATCGGGGTTCAGGAATGCGCAGGCTACCAGCGTCAGTGCCCCACCAGTATTGCTGAGCAGCAGCACACGGCGATACCCGAAACGCCGGATCATGGGCGAGGTGGCCGGCTTGATCAGCACGTTCCCAGCGAATACGGCCATGGTCATCATGCCGGCATCGAACGCGCTCCAGCCGAATCCGATCATGAACATCAGCGGTAGTAAGAACGGCACGGCATTGATCACCAGCCGGTAGAGCGCACCGCCGCGGTTGCCCACCAAAAATGTGGGGATTCTCAGGGCATGCAGGTCCAACAGGGGGTGGTGTGAGCGTCTAAACCACCACAGCGCCGCCACGGCCCCAGCCACTGCCAGCACAAACCAAAGTACGACGCCGACCCAAGGGGTGGGTGCGGCTCCCACCAGTTCCATGCCAATCACCAGTGCGGCCAACGCGGTGCCGCACAGCAGGAAACCGACCCAGTCCGGCGGCGGTAGCTTTCTGGCCCTGATGTCCGGGACAACTCTGGTGGCGACAATGAAAGCAAAGATTCCCAAGGGCACGTTGATGAGGAAGATCCAGTGCCAGCTGGAATACGTGACCAGCAGTCCGCCCAGCACCGGGGCGATGACGGGTGCTATGAGTGCGGGCCAGGTCAGGTAAGCGATGGCTTCTAGGAATTCTTTCCTATCGGCTTCCCGCAGCACCACCAGCCGCCCTACCGGCACCATCATGGCCCCGCCCATTCCTTGAATCATCCGGGCTCCGCACAGAAAAAACAGGTTCGGGCTCAGTGCACATAATAGGGAGGCGATGGTAAAGATGGCGATGGCGGAGGTGAACACGCGCCGGGCCCCGAAGCGTTCAGCCAACCAACCGCTGATTGGAATACCCACAGCCAAGGTGATCAGGTAGGAGGTCATGGCCAGGTTGATGTCCACCGGACGGACGTTCAAATCTTCAGCAATGGCGGCAGCAGCTGTGGCGATGATGGTGCCGTCCAGGATCTCCATGAAGAACGTTCCGGCAACCAAGAGCGCCAAGGCGCGACTAAAGGAACTACTGCTTACCGATGTCTTGCTCCGAAAACCCACGGCACCCAGCCTATACGTGGTCGGCGGCGACTGTGGCGGCGACTCTGGGAATTCAATTGGGAATCGAGACAGCAGCTGATGCGAGGAAAATACGATTTTCATCGCATCAGCTGCAGTCTGGAATTCAACAACTGCATTATGTGCGGTTTCGATCGGGGAGCTTCGTTGCACCCCGGCGCCCGGGCCAGCCAAACCCCTGCGCCCTCCCCAGCCCCGACCCCGGCCCTCCCCAACCCCAGCCGAAAACGAAACCGAAAAACTAGGCTGTCAGTCCCAGCTTGCTCATCCGTTTTGAATGGTTGCGGGTCAGAGCACTAAGTATTTTTGACACCTCTGTTGCTGCAGCCTCTTGGGTTCCGTCGGGTCGCAGCCCTACCAGGAAGCTGTGCTTAGCACCGATGCGTTCCACCTGGGTCAGCGCCTCCCCCACCAAACGGCGCCCCCACAATGCCAACCGGGACGAAAGCCTAGGATCTTGGACCAGCATATTCTTCAGCAGTTTGGCCAGCAGATCATTCTGCTCATCGCTAGTGCGCACCGCGGCAATGACGGCACGTGTGGGCTCATCCAAATGTTCGGCAATAGCGGCATAAAACTCTTCCGTGATGGCCTCCACCACATACGCCTTCATCAAGGACTCGTGCCAGTCCGCAGGCCGGGTGCGCTCGTGGAAGGCATCAACCATGCGTTGGTACGGTGCCATGGCCAGTTCTGGATCCATACCCATCTCCAGCAACCGGGCACACATGGCCTCGTAATGACCAAACTCGGAGACCGCCATTTTGCCCAACACGGCTCTGTCGGATAAGGACGGTGAATGCCGGGCGTCGGTGGCAAGCCGTTCAAACGCGGAGAGCTCACCGTAAGCGATGCTGCCTAACAGGTCTACAACGAAGTTGTCATAACGGGCGCTCAGTTCGCCTGCAGAGACGGAATCATCGGCCGCGGAAGCTGAAATACTCATAAGTACCAGCGTAGTCTGTGCCGCGCCGCCCGTGTTCGCGCACACGAATCGTTTACGCTGAAATGGTGCCGTACTCACATATTGGCGTCAGAAGTAGCGCCGCGCAACAGTCCCTAGCCCAGGCCCTCGCCGCCTTGAGTGAAGAATTCAAGCTGCCTGACGGCTTTGAACCTGACGTGTTGGCTGAGGTGGACGCGGTCATCGCCGGCCATACCTTACCGGCGCCGGATCTGAGCGCACTGCCCTTCATCACCATTGATCCGCCCAGCTCCCAGGATCTGGATCAGGCCCTGTACTTGAAGCGCAGTGAGGATGGCTATGTGGTCCACTACGCCATTGCCGACGTCCCTTCCTTTGTCCCCGCCGGTGGCCCGCTGGATGCTGAGACGCGCCGCCGCGGCCAAACCATTTACACCCCCGGCCAACGCATTCCCCTGCATCCGCTACCTTTGAGCGAGGGTGCGGCGAGCCTTTTCGCTAACGATCCGCGCTCCGCCTACGTCTGGGAAATCCACCTCGATGACGACGGTAACCAGAGATCCGCCACTGTCTGCCGGGCCACCGTGCAAAGCGTCGCCAAGCTCGGTTATGAAGAAGCTCAGCAGATGTACGACGCCGGCACTGCACCGGCTGCTGTCGACGGCATCTTGGCGCTGTTGGCTGAGATTGGGACGAAGCGCATCGAGCTGGAACGTGCCCGGGGCGGCGCTAGCCTGAATGTGCCAGCCCAGGAAGTTGAGTTCGTCGACGGCAAGTATGTGTTGGAGTTCCGCCCCAATCTACCCATCGAGGACTGGAACGCCCAGATTTCACTGCTCACCGGGATGGCTGCAGCCCAGATCATGATTGAGGGCAAGGTGGGCATTTTGCGGACCATGCCAGCACCAGATCCAGAAGCCATTGCCGCCTACCGGTTGCAGACTGTGGTGTTGGGTGAACCATGGGATAAAGACCTGGCCTATGGCGCGTACTTGCGCACATTGAACACTGCCGACCCTAAGCATTTGGCGCTCATGCATGCCGCCACAACGCTGTTCCGCGGCGCAGGTTACACACCCTTCAACGGTGAAGTTCCTGATCATGTACTACAGGCAGCTGTTGCCGCACCCTATGCCCACACCACTGCACCGTTGCGCCGCCTCATTGACAGGTTTGTGCTGGCCATTTGCGCAGCCCTGAGCGCCAACGAAGAGGTTCCAGCGTGGGCTGTTGCGGCTCTCGATGAGCTGCCGGACATCATGGCCGCCTCCAACCAGCTGGCCAACAAGGTGGACCGGGCCGCCACGGATACCGTGGAAGCCGCCCTGCTCAGCCACCGCGTGGGCGAGACCTTTGAGGCCGTGGTGCTTGCCGGACCGAAGAAGAACGGCAATAGCTCAAAAGCGGCCGCAAATCGCAGCTCTATCCAGATCCAGGATCCTGCTGTGACCGCATATTGCGACGGTGACCTAGAGCCGGGCACCGTGGTGCGGGTGACGCTAGCCTCCGCGGACATCGCCAAACGAACCATCAAGTTCGTCCCGGCCTAAGCCCCGCCGGCTGGACGCTGCCTGCTCCACTGGCGTCCCGCCGTCGTCCATGGAACAGCTGGTAAGGCAGTCACGGCGACACTATCTGCGCGCAACACTGACTTCTGGTGTACCTTGACCGCGGTATTTGCAGCTGTGCCGCTAGACTGAGCTTGTAGACATGGATGCCCGGTCGTTGATTATTAGTTTTTGATTCAACAAGCCCGCCCCTACGCGCGTCTTATCAGCTCTTCCCGCACTTGCCGTTTGTGGCACCGGGATGGCACGTATTTTGTTAGCCCGCGATCGGCTTCCCTAAGATAGTGCCGCTATTCTGCTGTTCCGTGAGGCCTCTTGTGCCAGCGTTGAGCCCGGTTGGCGGCACCTTGTATAGACGAATTGAATGGTAAGCATTTGAGCATTGAAACAGATTCCCTGCTGCAAGCAGAAGATGGCAACGAAATCGTTGAGATTGACGGAACGCTGAGCAGCAACGAACCACCGCGTCAGGAAGAGAAGGAAACGTTCGCCAGCTTTGGCGTCCACCACGAGATTGTTTCCTCCCTGACCGAAGCCGGGATCACCCACCCCTTCCCCATTCAGGCCATGACGCTGCCCATCGCCCTGACCGGTCACGACATCATTGGCCAGGCTAAGACCGGAACCGGTAAGACCTTGGGCTTCGGTATCCCCGCGTTGAACCGCATTGTTGCTCCCAAGGATGAGGGCTTTGCCAAGCTCGCAGCCCCGGGCGCACCCCAGGCCATGATCATCGTTCCCACGCGTGAGCTCGCAGTCCAGGTCGCTGGCGACCTCACCACTGCTTCCAAGCACCGCGGTATCCGCATTGCCACCATCTACGGTGGCCGCGCGTACGAGCCCCAGGTCGAGGCCCTACAAAAGGGTGTTGAACTGATTGTTGGAACCCCAGGCCGTCTGATCGACTTACTCAAGCAGCGCCACCTGAACGTCAAGCACGTCCGCATGGTCATCCTCGATGAGGCCGACGAAATGCTGGATCTGGGCTTCTTGCCCGATGTTGAGACACTGATTGCCGGTACGCCGCCGGTACGCCAAACCATGCTGTTCTCGGCCACCATGCCGGGCCCGGTCGTTGCCATGGCGCGCCGCTACATGACTCAGCCTACGCACATCCGCGCCGCCGATCCCGACGACGAGGGCCTGACCAAGCGTGATATCCGTCAGCTGATCTACCGCGCCCACAACTTGGACAAGATCGAGGTTGTGGCTCGCATTCTCCAGGCCAATGGCCGCGGCCGCTCCATCATCTTCACCAAGACCAAGCGCACCGCAGCCAAGGTTGCCGAGGAGTTGGTTGACCGCGGTTTCGCCGCAGCAGCCATCCACGGCGATCTGGGTCAGGGTGCCCGCGAGCAGGCTCTGCGTGCTTTCCGTAACAACAAGGTTGACGTTTTGGTCGCCACCGACGTTGCCGCCCGAGGCATTGACGTCGATGACGTCACGCACGTGGTCAACTACCAGTGTGTCGAAGACGAAAAGATTTACCTGCACCGCGTGGGCCGTACGGGCCGCGCCGGCAACAAGGGCACGGCCGTCACGTTTGTGGACTGGGACGACATGCCTCGCTGGGGCCTGATTAACAAGGCTCTGGGCCTGAGCGTTCCGGAACCCGTCGAGACCTATTCTTCATCTCCGCACCTCTACACCGATCTGGATATCCCGGTTGGCACCAAGGGCCGCCTGCCGCGCGATAAGCGCACGCACGCCGGCATCAATGCCGAGGTCCTTGAAGATCTGGGCGAGACAGGCAAGCGCAACTCCCCCAAGCAGGACTCTGGCCGCGGCTCGCGCCAGGGTGGCGCCCGCGAGGGTGGCGCCCGCGAAGGCGGAGCCCGCGAGGGTGAGCGCGGCGGAAACCGTGGAGGGAACCGCTCAGGCGCCCGCCATGGTGAGCGTCGCCGCGATGATGCCCCCACGGGTGAGAAGAACGACGCCGGCCGCAGCCGCCGTCGCCCCTCTTCCGCAGCTGCCACAACGGCAGAGCCCACCTCTGCTCCTGCTGCTTCGGCGTCAGTGTCAGCGTCAGTGTCAGCGTCAGCGTCAGCAGATGCTGGTGCACCGCGGGCACGCCGCACCCGTACCCGTCGCCGCAACGGCGAGGTCACGAACAACCAAGATTAGGGCCAGCACAGCCCACCAGTAAAAATGCCGCCGCTTGACGGAAATGCCAAGGTTTGAACCCTGGCATTTGCGTCAAACGGCGGCATTTTTGTTGGGGCGTTCTTGAATCCCACTAAATCAGTGGGCGGCCTTCGCGTTTGGCTTCACGGATCTCCAGCCAAAGCGCTCGTCCCAGCACGTAAATCACACCTACGACAATCACGGGCCAGATAAGGACATACAGGGTCAGGAAAAATGTACTCATAACTGGTTCCTACGCTTTCTCTTCAAGGAGTGAGCCGGTACCGTCAAGGCTGGCTTCCTCCCGGTTGTCGAAGTCACCAATGCGCTTCTTGATGCTGTCAAAATCAAAGGTTGCCTTGTTGCGGAAACACATGAAGTAGCAGACCAGGGTGCTGACCGCGTAGGCCACCAGCGAGCCTGAAAGTAGGTCGTAATTGTGCAGGAATCCGATGGCGAACGGGGCAGCAGCCAAGATGGCGACAGCTCCCACGATCTTGGCGATCTTCAGGCCAAAGAAGCCAAACGCCATCAGACCCAGGACCACGCCAATACCAATTACGGACAGCACATCGACGATGATGCCGGTAGCTCCATCCATAGCAATCCAGCCGAAGCGGACAGGCAGGAAACAGGCAAGAGCTACCAACACAGAGACGGTGAACGCCTTGTTGGTCACCTTTTGCCAATAGAAGCTGGCGATAACCGGGAACACCAAGGCCCCCCAGAGGGCGCCAACAAAGACCAAGAGGTCAAGAATATTCAGCTTCCCACTGGCAAAGTACAGCCCCGCTCCAGTGGCAACAATCATGGTGATACGGCCAATCAGCAGCATCATTTTGGGGTTCGCTTTATTCTTTTTGGCAATGTTCTGACCATAGACGTCAGCCATCACGATTGATGACATGGCGGAGAGATCCGAGTCCGCGGTAGAGGATAGAGCGCTGACAATCATGACCAAGAAGACGCCCAGCAGGATCGGGCTCAAATATGTTGCAGCCATCTGCGGGATCAGGTTATTGGTGTCCCCGTCCAGAGGGGCGATTCCGGCATAAAGAGCCATGACACCGAGCATGCCAACACCAATGATGGTGGCGCCATAGCCCACTGTGGCCGTGACGAACGTCTTCTTGATCAGGTCCTCACGCACAGCAAACAGGCGCTGGGCAATGGTCTGGTTACCAATGGCATAGGCGAGAACTGCGGCAATGTACGGAGCGCCCTGATTCAGGAAGGCCTCGGAGGAGAAGAAGTTGGACTGGTGCGGGGTCAGATTGCTAGCGCCTGTAGCAAACATATCTGGGCCGCCAGCAGCAAAGAACACCACTGGAACGATGATGGCGACGGCGCCCAGCAGCGCGAATACCTGCACGGCGTCTGTCATGACCGATGCCCTAAAACCGGACCACAGCGAGTACAGCAAGATGCCGCCGCCCATGAACAAGATGCCCTGGGTGAAGTTGAAGGGTGACAGCAACGCAATGAGTGCGCCACCGGCAATGAAGTTGGAGGTGATGCTGATCAGGGAGCCAACAATGTTGGATCCTGCCAGCATTAGCTGGCTGGATTTTCCGTGACGTGCGTACATGACCTCTGCGAGGGTGTGGGCTTTGGGCGCCACGGCCCGGATTCGTTTGCCAAACGGGTAGATGAACAAGATCATCAATGCCCCCCACAGTCCATAGTGGATGGGCCCGGAAATTCCGTAGGTATAGCCGGAGGTGGCTGAGGCGTACATTGATGACGCCCAGATCCACGTGGCCGTCATGCTGCCGGCCGAGATACCAAAACCAACTTTGTTGCCCGCTGTCATATATCCGTCAGCGTTTTCATTCTTACGACCGATAAAGAAGGTCATCAACAATGTGCCACCGTAAAACAGCACTAGTAGTCCAATGACCGTCCAACTTCCGAGCTGGTGAAGTCCTGCGCCATCCGGCACCATATCTATCCTCTCGCTAGGACGAAATTCACCGGTATTGCGCCAAAAACAGCGTGCGCCGCCCTAACAAGGTGCTCAAAGTAATCCGGTGAAGGACTTCGCGGGCGCACTTTCCCGCCCGGGACCAGCCACCACGGCAAGCAGATGTTTCTGCGCAGGCGGCCCAAAATGAATCGCGTATAAAGCGAAAGTTCACTACCGGAAATTCAACGGCTGACGTTCAGCCGGCAACGGGACTACAACAGGTTCTAGGCAGGGTTTAGTTGCTCATTCGAACCAATCAACTCTGCCAACAGTAACAGGACTCCGATGATTCAACATGGCCGTTACGCTCTGCAAGAGATAACAATGGCGCAACCATCGGCACTGACTCGGCTGCAGACAGTCGGCAGACGGGCCGCCGATGGGGCCACTTCGCGATGCGTTGCAGGGGTTGTAGCTGCGACTGCAGCAGGTGCAGGGCGAGGCAGGGCGGCCGCGGGATACGACACTTAAGTCGCGAAGTGAGCGCTGGTTACGGCAGGTAGGGCGCGCTTCCGGTCCCCAGCGCCAACAACTGCTCCATCGCCTCGGGAGTGGTTGTGTTTTCGCCCAGCAGGTTTGGCTTTCCAGCTCCGTGATAGTCAGAGGAACCGGTGGCGAACAGCCCTCGCTCGCGTGCCAATTGCCGCAACCAGGCGCGTCCCTCGGGGGGATTGTCTCGGTGGTCAACCTCCAAACCGAGGAGTCCGGCGTCGATCATGTCATGAAATATTTCCGGCTCCACCACTCGCCCCCGGCCCGTCGCCACAGGGTGGGCGAAAACGGGCACTCCCCCGGCGGCACGAACTAACTCCACCGCCAGGACCGGGTCAACAGCGTAGTGGCTAACAAAGTAGCGCGAGTGCGAGGTCAAGATGTTGGCGAAGGCCTCATTGCGGTCGGCAACAATACCCGCAGCCACCAGCGCATCAGCAATGTGGGGGCGGCCCACGGTGGCGCCGGGGGCAAGATGAGCACTGACGTCGTCCCAGCTCAGCGGGTAATCCTCAGCCAAGCGCTCCACCATGCGTTCGGCCCGGGTCAGGCGGGCATCTTTGGCCTTAGTGATCTCATCCAACAACGCCATGTTGCTGGGATCCTGCAGATAGCACAACAGGTGAACGCTGATGCCCCGAGCCGTTTTGCAGGAGATCTCCATGCCTGGAATTAGCCCCACACCGTGGTGGCGCGCGGCGGCGAGCGCCGGAGACCAGCCATCCGTGGAATCGTGGTCGGTCAGCGCCATGACGTCCAGGCGCGCGGTAGCAGCAGCTGCCACCAACTCGGCCGGGGGCTGGGTGCCGTCAGAAACATTTGAGTGCGCGTGCAGATCTATCCTCACGTTCCAAGCGTACGTCGCTTCCTGCGCCCCGGGTTGCCGCGCCGAACGCTGCCCGCACGGGCGGCGCACGAGTTACGCAGCGACCCGAGGGCTCCGACGGGACCTGGCATGAGGCCCTTAGGCACTGCACGCATGACAGAGGTACCTTGTTGGCGCCTTTGTCCCTTTGCGCAAGCGGTGGGAGACTTAAGGGGTGAATCAGACTGAGCAAACCTCCGCGAACCCCGACCACACCAACGAACTGCCCCTTGAGGAGCGTGTGAACAACCGTTCTCATCGCCCCGATTCGGACGCTTTCCGCACATTCATGGCCTCCAATTGGGCCCCCACCTCGGCGGAACTGCCGGCCCGTGACGAGGTGGCAGACCATGCTGCGCGCCGCCGTCGTGCCATTTCCGCACAGTTCCCGGGCGAACGCTTGGTGATTCCGGCCGGGCCGCTGAAGGTTCGCTCCAATGACTGCGATTACCGCTTCCGCCCGCACTCTGCCTTCGCGCACCTGACGGGCCTGGGCGTGGATCATGAACCCGACGCCGTACTGGTGCTGGATCCGGTTGCCGAAGGTGAAGGGGACGACGGCGGCAATCACCTCGCCACCCTGTACTTCCGTCCCATGGCGGGCCGGGACACCAAGGCGTTCTACGCAGATTCCCGCAGCGGCGAGTTCTGGATTGGTCGCCGCCCCACCCTGCCCGAGTTCGCGTCCCAGCTGGGCCTGCCCACCGCAGACGTTACAGATCTTGAAGTCGCAGTCACCAAAAACGTTGGCGAGACCTCCGTGGGCGGCACCTCCATCCGATTGGTGCGCAAGGTTGACGAGAACATTGACGCTCTTGTGGACACTGCCCGTTACAACACGGCAGCGAACCCTGATGCTATGGACTTTAGTGCCCTCGATGACCTGGACGCCAAGCTGGCCGAGGCCCTCTCGGAGCTGCGCCTAATCAAGGATGCCTGGGAAATCGACCAGATGAAGATTGCTGTCGCAGCAACCATCAACGGTTTTGAAGACATTGTCCGCGCCTTGCCGCGCGCCGTTGCCCACCAGCGCGGTGAACGCGTTGTCGAAGGCGCTTTCTTTGCCCGTGCCCGTGAAGAAGGCAACGAGCTGGGCTACGACACCATTGCCGCGGCCGGCAACAACGCCACAGTGCTGCACTGGAACCGCAACACCGGCACCGTCAATGAGGGCCAGCTGTTGCTCGTGGACGCCGGCGTTGAAGCCGATTCGCTTTACACCGCAGACATCACCCGCACGCTGCCGGTCAACGGCAAGTTCTCCGATGTCCAGCGCAAGATCTACCAGGCCGTTCTGGATGCAGCAGACGCTGCCTTCGCCGTGGCCGTTCCGGGACGCAAGTTCCGCGATGTCCACACGGCTGCCATGGAAGTTCTGGCAGACCGCCTCGCAGCCTGGGGCCTGTTGCCCGTAACGCCAGAGGTCGCTTTGTCCATTGATGGTCAGCAGCACCGCCGCTGGATGCCACACGGCACCAGCCACCACCTGGGCATGGACGTGCACGATTGCGCTCAGGCTCGCGCCGAGCTGTACTTGGATGGCATCATCACCGAGGGCATGGTCTTCACCATTGAGCCCGGCTTGTACTTCAAGGACGAGGACCTGGCCATTCCGGCTGAGTTCCGCGGCAACGGCGTGCGCATCGAGGACGATATCCTCATCACCGCCAATGGTCCCGTCAACTTGAGCGCAGCGCTCCCCCGCGAGGCCGACGCCGTTGAGGCCTGGATGGCTCGCCTGTCCAGCTAGGGGATTCCAGAGCTGCGTCTAAGGCCAAGTTAAGTGCCGAGTTAAGTGCCGACTTGAATGCCGACTGGCAGAAATGACGCTGATCCCGCTTTATGACACCGCAATTTCGGTGTCATAAAGCGGGATCAGCGTCATTTTCATTCGTAGCCTCAGCATCAGGCGCCAGCGATCAGAGCTTTCAGCGCGGCTACGTGCTCGGCGTACGCCCGTCTACCTGCTGACGTCAGCGCAGCCCACGTCTTAACCCGACCCTTACCTGTCGGTTTGGTCAGCATCACGTAGCCGGCTTCCTCCAGAACTTTCAAATGTTTGCTGGTCACGGAATCGGCAACACCAAGCATGTCCCGGACAGCGCCAAATTCAGCTTGCGTGACACCGCTGAGAAAGGCGCAGATCTGCAGGCGGTTACTGGCATGGATGACCTCGTTGAGTGCTGGGCTCATAGGTTCTCCCGCAATTGGGCACGCAAGGCCACATCAAACCGTCGACCAAAGAGGTTGACTGCAATAAAGATGAGACCCCCTGCTATCCAGGCTGGCCAGTTGAGCCCGTGTACCGCGTGCAGATAGTAAGCACCGCCCATGCCGGCAATCATGGTCACGGCTAGCGGAATGGTCCATCTGCTGGCCTTGCCCGCCGTCAGTCCGTTGATCCACATCCCAGTCTTCTTCTTGTAGCTCCCCATCAAGATGCCGATGCCCAAGAAAAACACGAGACCCGCAATTACTGAAACCCAGATGCCCCCGATGGTGTAAGCAACCACAAACCCGGCGGCAAGCAGCCCAAGGATCGGGTGGTACCACCATGGGGTGACGAGCCGATCGGCGGCACTGGATCTGGCCCCTTCAATCGCATTCAATGCGGCCTGGGCTTCATGTGCGTTTGGCGCTGAATTACTTTCCATAACGGAAAGCTAATCACTTTCCATCATAGAAAGTCAAGGATTAGTGCGGCATCGCTTTTCGTTGCCTCCGGGGCTTCCGGGCCCACACCGCAAAAATGACGCCGGTCCCGCTTTATGGCAACTGGAGTTCGGGGTCCTGGAAGGGGACCGGCGTCATTTTCATCCAGCGACTGCGGAGATTTACCGCTCCGGGTCAGCTCCATGAGGCGGGTTGGCCGGAGCTGCCGGTGCATCCGGAGTGACCGGTGCCGGGTCCGGGGCCGGAGGGGATGCAGGGGCCGGCTGCGGCGACTCCACACGGATACCGTACTGTGGCCGACCATCTGGCAGATCAGGGAACTGACCGCGGCTCGGACCGTCCAAGGGAGCCTGTCCCGGGCGGTCATTCCCCGTTGGCTCATGAATCGAGGGCTCGTTTCCGGCCGCGGGCGGGTCAGCGGGGGCGTAGGGATCGTGCCAACCTTCGGGGCGGGTCGGCGCTGGCCCGGCAGCGGGCGGCTGAACCGGTGGGCGGTATCCCTGCGAGCCCTGACCTTGGTGACTCTGTCCTTGGTGACTCTGTGGACGCACAGCATTGGAATTCATGGGCAGCTGCGCTAGGAGGCGGCGTGCTTCCATAGCAACGTCAGGGGTGACGATGACGTCGTAGCTCGAAGCCAATACTTGGTTCGTAGAGGTGAAATCACGCTTGCCACGCTGGGCTGCGTAGCCAATGATGGCGAACAACATCCAAAGCGCCGCACCTAAGAAAACGGCGGTTATGACATTGATGTAGGGCGCTCCGGCGTTGGTTGCGGAGTCGAAAAAGCTGAGCATTACGCCGATGAATAGGCCAAACCATGCACCTGTCATGGCACCCGTCAGCGCCACTCGCGGGTAGCTAAGCTTGCCGGTGACCCGCTCCACCATCTTCAAGTCATTACCCACAATGGAAACGTGCCGGACAGGGAACTTCTCATCCGCCAGGTAATCAACCGCCTTCTGTGCATCCAAGTAGGAAGTATAAGAGCCGATTGTTTCCCCAGCGGGAACAGTGCGGGCCTCATCCAAGGGTCGGGTGCGTCCAAAGAGGTTTGCCATATCCTCATTCTCTCGCATGTTCCTGCACATTGGCTGGAGTATCGCTGGCAGTGAAATGAGCGGCCCCTAATAGTACCCATTCAAGCACTGTGTAGCGGCTTGCCATCCGCCCATCATTCCCAGCAATGGCCCGCGCTGCTATGGGCAGCTAGAGAAGTTCAGTAAAGTCAGGCAAAGTTTGGCAACGCCCCGCATAACGTTCATTACAACGTTGCGTCAATGTCCGGCGGGCCAAGTAGCCTATATACGTGAGCACTCAACCAACGCGCATCTTTGTGGCCCGCCTCCTGGGCCTTGACGTCTTCGACCCTCTGGGCGATAGGCTCGGCAAGCTGCGAGATGTGGTGGTGTTGGGGCGCGGCCCACAGACTGCACCCCACGCTGTGGGCATTGTGGTGGAAGTCCCCGGTAAGAAGCGGGTCTTCGTGCCCATGACCCGCCTGACGTCCATGGACCAGTCACAAATCATTTGCACCGGGCTGGTCAATCTTCGCCGCTTTGAACAACGCGGCGCCGAACAGCTGGTGCTGGGTGGCATCTTTGACCGCAAGGTCACTTTGGTCGACGGCAGCGGCTTCGCCGTTATTGAAGATATTGCCATGGACAAGCAGCGTCACGGAGATTGGCTCGTGACGAAGCTATTTGTTCGCCGTGGTTCCTCCACCTCACGCCTGCGGGGGCTGCGCCGTGGCCACACCATGCTCATCGATTGGTCCGAGGCCCGTGCCGAAGACGTTGCGGCCCCGCAAAGCGCCTCCGTCTTCGTGGCCACCCACGAGGACCTGAAGCCCGCCGACTTTGCCGACGCCCTTCAGGAGATGAGCGATAAACGCCGTGTGGAGGTTGCCAGCGAACTCCAAGATGAGCGCCTAGCTGACATCATGTCCGAGCTCCCGGAAGATGATCAGGTCACCTTGCTCTCGGCGCTGGATAACGAGCGTGCAGCCGATGTCCTCGAAGAGATGGACCCCGACGACGCCGCTGACCTCCTGGCCGATCTCCCCCAAGCCAAGGCCGAGGAGCTACTGCTACTCATGGAGCCGGATGAAGCCAAAGATGTCCGCCGCCTCCTTCAGTACGAGGAAGGAACCGCTGGAGCCCTGATGACTCCGGTTCCGGTCATCCTGCCACCGGAAGCTACGGTTGCCGAGGCCCTAGCCCACGTCCGCAGCGAGGATCTCTCTCCCGCATTAGCCTCCTCAATTTTCATTTGCCGACCACCTCTAGAAACACCCACCGGCCGCTTCCTCGGCGTCGTGCATATCCAGCAGCTGTTGCGCAGCGCACCGCCGGAACAACTAGGCACCATTGTGGATAAGAATTTGGAGCCGGTGTCCGACCAAGACGACATCTCCGTGGTCAGCCACACCATGGCTTCCTATAACCTGAACTCACTTCCTGTGGTCAACAAGGAGGGCCGCCTGGTTGGCGCCGTCACGGTTGATGACTTGTTGGATCATCTTTTGCCCGAGGATTGGCGCACCCATGAGGACGGCGCACCCATCAGAAAATTAGGAGGACGCATTGGCTGAGCGGCACCACGCCAAGGACGGCGGTCTCGACACACCCATGGAGCTGAAGTCTCGGCTCCTTCCCAACTTGGCCGGCGATCCGGACCTCTTTGGCCGTTTCGCTGAACGGTTCGCTCGCTACATGGGAACCGCCAACTTCCTCCTCTACATGACAGTTTTTGTGATCGTCTGGATCGCCCTCAACGTCATTGGCCTCTTTGGGCTCAAGTGGGATCCCTACCCGTTCATCTTGTTGAACCTGTTTTTCTCCACTCAGGCCTCCTACGCTGCCCCGCTGATTCTGCTGGCCCAGAACCGTCAGGATGATAGAGACCGGGTCCAAATTGAGCAGGATCGCTCCCGCAACGAGCGCAATCTGGCCGATACCGAGTACCTGACGCGTGAAGTGGCCGCCTTGCGCATTTCGCTACGAGAAGTTGCCACCCGTGATTTTGTGCGCTCGGAATTGCGCAGCCTGCTCGAGGAACTCATCGCCCTTCAAGACGATGAAACCTCCGACGGCGAGCTGCCGGAGGGCGCCGATGGCCCGAAGGAGCTGAGCTCCTCAAAACGCCGGCCCGCCACCAGCACGATGAAGACTGTGGCGCCTAAAAAATCCTCCAAGGGCGCCACAGCCAAACGCTCCACCGAATCCTAAGGCCCGCATCCCATGATCGCCCCGTCCGAATCCGCGCTCATCGCCGCGCTAGCCACTGTCATTGACCCGGAGCTGCGCCGCCCCATCACCGAGTTGGGGATGGTCGCCTCGGTAGAGGCGTTTGACGACGGACGGGTCCACGCACTCATCCGCCTCACCATTGCTGGCTGCCCGCTGCGCGAAACCATCACCCGTGATGTCAACGCGGCCCTAGCCAAGCTCGCCGGTGTCACGGAGGTGGGCGTGGAGCTCACCGTCATGACGGCTGAGCAACGGGCAGAGTTGAAGGAACGGCTCAAAGGCAGCTCCGCCGAGCGTGGCATCCCGTTCAACGACGAGAACTCTCTGACCCGGGTCTATGCGGTGGCGAGCGGCAAGGGCGGGGTGGGAAAATCCTCCGTCACCGTCAATCTGGCGTGCGCTTTGGCGGCCAAAGGGCTGCGTGTAGGCATTGTGGATGCCGACATTTATGGTTTTTCCGTCCCAGGTTTGATGGGCATTACACAGGCGCCCACCCGGGTTGACGAGATGATCCTGCCGCCGGTGGCGCATGACGTCAAAGTCATTTCGATTGGCATGTTTGTGGCCGGCAACCAGCCGGTGGCCTGGCGTGGCCCCATGCTGCACCGGGCTCTGGAACAATTCTTGGGCGATGTTTACTTCGGCGATCTGGATATCCTGCTGCTGGATCTGCCGCCTGGCACCGGTGATATTGCAATTTCGGTAGCTCAGTTACTGCCCAAGGCTGAAATCTTGGTGGTCACTACCCCGCAAGCGGCCGCTGCCGATGTGGCCGAACGTGCCGGAGCTATTGCGGTGCAGACCGGACAGAAGGTTGCTGGCGTCATCGAGAACATGTCATTTCTGACGCTGCCTGACGGGAGCACCATGGAATTGTTTGGTTCCGGTGGCGGAGAAATCCTCGCCAGACGGTTGAGCCAAACTGTGAACTCCACTGTTGAACTGCTCGGCCAAATACCGCTGGACGTGGCGTTGCGTGAGGGCGGAGATGCTGGGCTGCCCATTGTGCTCTCAGATCCGCAGTCGGCTGCGGCACAAGCTTTGCTGGGTATCGCCGACAAGCTGGCCGTGCGCCCGCGCGGCCTGGCCGGACTGAAGCTAGGCGTCACCCCCCGCTAAAAAGGCCGCCAAAAGGCCGCCAAAAAGCACGCAAGGCGAAGGCCAAAAGACAAAGACGAACGCTATCGCAGCAATGGTGCCAAAAACTCAAACGCTATCGCAGCTTGGTGGGATAGCGATCTGAAAAAACTGACCATTGCTGCGATAGCGTTGTGAAGTCATAAAGGCGTAAAGCCGTGGCGCCGTAGCGTCATATAAAAGGGGCGGGACGCACGTACCCAGCCCAGCCTTGGGAACCTCGGCTAGGTTGCTTCGAGGTCGAACGGGGCCAGCTGGCCTTCGGCGAGACGTTCGATCACCGGTGCTGACGGAAGAACAGCGGGAGTCTGCGCCTCAGAAACTTCCTTTGACTCTTTGCCCAGCATGCTGGCGATGGCCGCACCGGGCGCAGTCTTGAGGGATTTGAGGGACTCTAGTTCGTCGTCGTCAATCAGCGCTTCACGAATGATGCGGCGAGGATCGTACTGGCGGGGATCAAGCTTCTTCCAGTCAATATCATCGATATCAACCCCAGCTTCTTCCTTAATGGTTTCGCGCGCGCCAGAGGCCATCTTGCGCACCTCACGGATGAGGTTCTTCAGCTTTTCCACATAACCGGGAAGCCGGGTAGGTCCAATCACCAATACTGCCAACAGCAGTATCAGGAGGAGCTCAGGGGTATTGATACCAAACACGTTAGGAAGATTACCCTCTCAGGACTAAAAGCAACGATTCCTAGCGCTCACGCTTGAAATTTTACGCACTTCTGATGTGTGTTCGACAGCACATTGCTATCTCAAAAAGAGTCTAGCGTGCGCCAGCTATCCGTGGCAGCGAGAGCAGCGGCTTACGCGCTGGGCGGAGTGGCTCAGGCTGACGCGGTGCCCGGTCCGCGAGGGATTCGCGCAGCATGGCACGGCCTCGATGGATACGCGAACGCACTGTTCCGAGCTTGATGCCTAGTGCATGGGCCACCTCGTCGTAGGACAACCCTTCCATGTCACACAGGACGACGGCGGCACGGAAGTCAGGCGGTAGCGCCTCCAATGCAGCGGCAATATCCAAGTCCAGGTTGTTGAACTCATAGGCGCGCTCAGGTCCGGGATCGTTGCCAGCCAGGCGTGCTGTGGCGTCTTCGGAGAGGGCATCGAAGCGGATGCGCTGCCTCCGGCGGGCCGTATCCAGGAACAAGTTAGTGGTGATGCGGTGCAGCCACCCATCGAAGGTGCCGGGCTTGAAGTTGGCCAGTGACTTGAACACGCGGACAAAGACCTCTTGGGTGAGGTCCTCGGCGTCGAACTTGTTCCCTGTCAGACGGTAGGCGAGCCGGAAGACCTTAGCGGAGTGGTTAGCTACCACTTCATCCCACGACGGCGTCACCCAGTCAGCGGTGGCGGCAAGCTGGGCCGGGGCTACTTCTGCAGGACGGGCTTCCGGGGTAGTGGCTGAACTCATCGCTGCACCTCACTGCAATGGCTGGATCGCTTCCCTGATCAAGGGAACGGCGCAAAGGAAGGTTTCCTTTTAGTCTCAACAGTCTGCCAAACAAAGCTGACATTTTGCTGAACGATGACGCTGATGGAACCCGATGTACAGGGGGCGCAGGCAGTAGGCTATACACCAGTCACTGCAACAGTTTAGGAAACACCACCCATGAGCGCCGATAAATCCACCAGCTGGTCCTACACAGAGGGCCTTCCCGTGGAAGATGTTGTTCTGCGACGCGCCCGCGAACGTTCGCACGAGCTGGGCTTGTTCCCAGTGAGCCCCGGCGTGGCAGCTGCGCTGACCGTCTTGGCGGCAACCTCCAAGGCACAGACAGCTGTTGAAATCGGCACTGGCGCAGGTGTTTCTGGTGTGGCGCTACTGCGCGGTCTGGGACCTAAAGCCGTACTGACCACGATCGATCCCGATGTGGACCATCTCAAGGCCGCCCGTGAAGCTTTTGTTGAGTCCGGTTCTCCGGCTAATCGCACCCGGACCATTTCCGGCCGCGGACAGGACGTGCTCCCTCGCCTCACCGATGCCGCCTACGATCTGGTGTTCATTGACGCCGACAAGCCCAGCTTCCCCGAATATGTCCAGCAGGCCATCAGACTTCTAAAGATCGGCGGGCTGCTCATCATCAACGATGCCCTAGATAAGGACCGCGTCTCTGACCCGGCCATCCGCGAAACCAGCACCGTGGTGTTGCGCCAAGTCGGCAAGCTGATCCGCGAACATGATTCTCTGATTTCCGCGATGCTGCCCACCGGCGACGGGCTGTTGCTGGCCGTTAAGCGCTAACAAGCGCTAACAAGCGCTAACAAGCGCTAACAAGCGCTAACAAGCTTTTACACAAACAGGCGGGGCAGCTTTCGCTGCCCCGCCTGTTTGAAACTTAGTGTTTTTCGAGAAGTTACTCGGTCACGCCTGCAAGGCATTCCTTGAGGCTAACTGCCTCGTCTGCATTCATCTCTACGACGAGACGTCCGCCGCCTTCTAATGGCAGGCGCAAGATCAAGCTCCGACCTTCTTTAGTCACTTCCATTGGACCGTCTCCGGTTCTAGGTTTCATGGCCGCCATCAGGAGTTCCCCTTTTCATAGTACAAACCCGCGTCGACAGGGATTTCCCGTGTCACGCGTTGATGTTGTATCGCTCACAATCCATTATTCCGTATGTGAGCGCCCGGGTGCTAATCGCCACAGACACCCATTGACAAATGCCTGTGCAATCTTTACGGCGGCCAGGCCTGTCCGGTGCTGATGGCTGTGAGTTGCCAGAGCCAGACCACCCAAACAATTTGCAGCACACTAAACATCACCAGCACGCTCGCGCGGTAGGCCCTTGAAGTGGAAATGAATGCCGCGGCGAGGGCCAGCGGAAACAAGGGCAAGAGCATCCGGAACGTGCTCGACTGCGGATGCAATACCGCCATGAGATAGAGCAGGTACATGCCGCACCAAACCTGTACCTCCATGCCCAGCCGGCGCACGGGCCTGGAATTGAGGTACAGGAGGACGAGTCCCACGAAAATGATCGGAAGCAGCGGCCCCCACAGCGGACCCACTAGGTCGACGCCGGCGTCGAACCATGGTTTGAATAGCACCAGTTCGGTGCCCCGCCAGGCCGTCTCCGTGTCCGTGTAGGCGGTACGCTCTCCCGTCACCCACCAAGCGATGAGCATCCATGCGAAGGCCATCACCGTGCTGACCAGCAGCAGCGCCCCGCCCCGCAGTATCTCAGAGCCCCGGAACGAGTCTTCCTTTCGGTGCCACCAGCGCAGCACCAGATGCAGAGCGACGACGGCGACAAAGGGGACACCTGTTGGCCTAGACAGACACAGCAGAATCACCAGCGGCACCGCGGCAAGGTAGTTTCGTTTGAGAAGTAGATGCAGGGCCGCCGCTAGGAAGAATATGCCCAGAGACTCTGCGTAGGGAACCTGCAAGACCGGGGAAACGGGGAAGCTGGCAAAAAAGGCAACACCCCACAGGGCGGTTCCCGGTACAGCAAAATTCCTGAACAACACATAGACCATGAGCGCGGCAGCCAGTCCGCCCGCTGTTGCAACAATGGCACCCGAGGCCGCCCATTCCATTCCCGTGACGGCGCTGAAGCCGCGTGCCAGAACCGGAAAGAGAGGAAAGAACGCCCATTGGTTAGGGTAGGCCGCGCCGTTGTCGTGGCGGGGAATGGTGGTGGGGTACCCGCCGTCGAAAACCTGCTCGTACCAGCCAGCATCCCACCGGTTGATGAACGTCAGATAGTCGGGCTGGCGCCCACCCCAAGGCGACTCTTCAGCATGCCAGGCCGCCCCCAGAAAGACCGCGAAGGAGAACAAGCGCGTCGCGGCGTAGAGGAAGCTGACTTGGAGCCACCAAGGCGCTCGTTGCAGCGGCGAGAGCCCACGGCGCAGGATGGCGTAGATTTCCTCGTTGATGGTGGGGGTGGTTGCCGCGTGAGTAGCCGCGGGTGATTCCAGATCACTCACCCGGCGATCGCTCGTGGCGCGCTTGTTCGCGGGTTGTTCAGCCACGGAGTTGATCATTCGCGCCAGCGGCAAGCCAGCAGCCGGGCTGATGATCGTTGACCACGCCTACCGCCTGCATCATGGCGTACGCCGTAGTTGGCCCGACAAAAGAGAAGCCGAGTTTCTTCAGTGTCTTGGCTAGTTGCGCAGATTCCGGAGTATGGGAGGCAACGGGTTCCTCTGGAAGCCGCGGGGTTTGCGGAGCATGGTCGGACAACAAGGAAGCCAAGGTGGTGCCTTCGGGCAGGGACAGCAGGGCCTTCGCGTTGCCCATGGTGGCTCTAATTTTGAGCCGGTTGCGTACGATGCCGGAATCGTTCATGAGTCGGGCAAAATCGGTTTCGTCGAACGCTGCCACAGCAACTGGATCAAAGTTGTTGAAGGCGTCCCTGAAAGCTTCACGTTTGCGCAGGATCGTCAGCCAGCTCAGGCCCGACTGGAACGCCTCTAGACTCAACCGTTCGAAGAGTTCGCGCTCCACGGACTCCGGATCACCGGAAACCGCCCGGCCCCATTCGGTGTCGTGGTAGCGCTGGTATTGCTCGTCGCCTTCCATGCCGCCCCAAGCACAGCGGACCTTGCCGTCACTGCTCGCCATCAATACCATCCCCGGACCCCAAGCCAGAACCAGAACTAGAGCCAGAACTGGAGCCGGTCCCAGCGGCCTGGCCGCGAACGTGGGCGTCTCCTGCCGCAAGTCCGGCGCTGGCGGGCGTTGTCGCCAAAGGTGTTGCACCGGCGTCGTACGTGTCTGCTCCAGTGGCCGCATCCGCCGCGGGTTCCAACCCATGCGAGGCGTTTTCGGCGGGTTTGCTCCCAGCGGAGACGGCGGCGTTGCCGGACTCCAGCGCGGCGATTCGCACGTTCTTGGCCGCCAACTCGTCCCGCAAACGGTCCAGTACTTCATCCACCTGATCCATGCGGTAGCCGCGCAGTCCCAGCGAGAAGCTCAGTTTGTCCACGTCGCCCGGCTCGGGAGTTCTCGGCAGCAGCACCGGTGGCAAATTAGCGACCGGTGCGCCAAGAACGTCCTCGTATACGTCGGGGCTGGCCTGGGGCTTGTTCAATCCCACCACATACATCGCGCCTGCAGCGGCCACCATCACGGCAAGAAAGATAAGGAAGTAAGTCACTAGACCATGGTGCCAGATTAGCGACACGAAAGAAGGTTCATGTACCCGAGGAGGCCTAGCGGTTAGGCCTAGCTGCGCCCGCCAGCTGACACCTTAGAGCCGGCTTTACCTTCCATGACAAGTTGCACAGCCTCTTCTGCGGTATCAACAAGCTGCACAATGTCCAGGTCCCCCACTGACACCAAGCCCTGTTCCACCATGACATCCCGAACCCAGTCCATGAGAGGGGCCCAGAACGCCGTCCCCACCAGCACTATGGGGAATTGGCTGACCTTGCTGGTCTGGACCAAAACCATGGCCTCAAAGAGTTCATCTAGGGTACCCAAGCCGCCGGGCAACACCACAAAGCCCTGAGCGTATTTGACAAACATGGTCTTGCGGGCGAAGAAGTAGCGGAAGTCAACGCCGAGCCCCACCCATTCGTTCATGCCCTGCTCGAAGGGGAGCTCAATGCCCAAGCCGATGGAGAGCCCGCCAGCTTCAGTTGCGCCACGGTTGGCAGCCTCCATGGACCCTGGGCCGCCGCCAGTGATGACAGCTACGCCAGCTTCCACTAGCAGCCTGCCAACTTCCACACCGGTGGTGTAGTACGGGGAGTCCGGCTTGGTGCGAGCCGAACCAAACACGCTGATGGCCGGTCCAATCTCGGCTAACGCATCAAAGCCTTGAACAAACTCACTTTGGATGCGCATGACCCGCCACGGATCAGTGTGCGTGAAGTCAGAACTGCGCGGAGATTCCAATAGTCTCGCGTCAGCGGTCTCCGTGCGGGAGCCATTTTTGCGCCACATCCCGAATCGTCGTAGTTCGGGACGGATGGGTCGGTTCGATCCTGTGGGTGCGCTCATGCCCCTAGGTTACGTGAAACGAATACGCAAAAAGGGCTGGTGGTCTGCCTCACATTATCTCGTTAGCGTTACGATCCACACCGATAGAGGTGATTCTGTGCACTGCCGTCCAGAATATGGATAAGTTAAATGCATGACAAATCCCGTACATGCTCCTGCGCTCGTGGAACTCAAGGCCGTCAACAAACATTACGGCCCGCTCCATGTGCTTCAGAACATTAACTTGCAAGTTACCAAGGGTGAAGTTCTGGTTGTCATTGGTCCGTCCGGGTCCGGTAAATCAACACTGTGCCGTACCATCAACCGGCTGGAAACTATTGACACTGGCTCCATCACCATTGATGGCAAAGAACTACCCAAGGAAGGCAAGGAGCTGGCCCATCTGCGTGCTGACGTAGGCATGGTTTTCCAGTCCTTCAATTTGTTTGCCCACAAGACCATCTTGGAAAACGTCACATTGGGCCCCATTAAGGTCAAAGGCATGTCCAAGCCCGACGCCGACAAACTCGCCTTGAGTTTGCTGGAACGCGTTGGTGTGGGACACCAGGTTGCGAAATTTCCAGCTCAACTTTCTGGTGGACAGCAGCAGCGCGTAGCTATTGCCCGAGCTTTGGCAATGAAGCCAAAGGTCATGCTCTTCGATGAGCCCACCAGTGCCTTGGACCCCGAGATGATCAATGAAGTCTTGGACGTCATGGTCGAACTCGCTAAGGACGGCATGACCATGGTGGTGGTCACCCACGAAATGGGCTTCGCTCGCAAGGCTGGCGACAGGGTCATCTTCATGGCCGATGGCCAGATTGTGGAGGAAGCCAATCCGGAAGAGTTCTTCACAAATCCACAGACTGACCGGGCCAAGGACTTCCTCTCCAAGATCCTCACCAACGGATAACCTTTTCCTCAATTCTTATGAATCTCGACTTTTGACCCCTGAAGTCACCATCACTCCGGCCCACACGGCCGACTATGAAAGGAAACCCCTTGAAAAATTTCTTTAGCCGAAAGAGCCTCAGCGTAGTGGCCATTGTGGCTGCAGCAACTCTGGCTATGACCGGTTGTGGCGGTGGCGATTCCGCTAGCGACACCCCGTCCGACGGCGCTGGCGGCGCTACCGGACTCACCTTTGAAGTAGCTACGGATGTTGCCCTGACCGGCAGCCCTACCTTTGACAAGATCAAGGCCGACGGCGCTGTCCGCATCGGTGTGAAAGAAGACCAGCCGGGTCTGGGCTTCTTGGACGCCGTCACTAATGAGCGCAGCGGTTTCGACATTGAGATCGCACGCTGGATGGCGGCTAGCTTGGGCGTCGCAGCTGACAAGATTGAGTTCAAGGCCATCCCCTCGGCAAACCGCGAGTCGGCACTGGCTAACGGCGATGTGGACCTCTATGTGGGTACTTACTCCATCACCGACAAGCGCAAGATGCTCGTTAACTTCGCCGGACCGTACTTCGTCACCGGTCAGGGCATTCTGGTAGCCAAGGACAACTCGGACATCACCAGTGAAAAGGACCTCGCCGGCAAGAATGTTTGCTCGGCCACCGGGTCCACCCCCATCCAGAACATCAAGGACAACTTCCCTGATGTGAAGACAACCGAGTTCGATGTCTACTCCAAGTGCGTAGATGCCTTGATCAGCGGTAGCGTCGACGCCGTCACCACCGATCAGGCCATTCTGCTCGGTTTTGCTTCACAGCAGCCTGATGAGCTGAAGGTTGTTGGCGAGCCCTTCACCGTCGAGAACTACGGCATTGGTCTGCCGCTGGGCGACACCGCACTGCAGGACTTCCTGAACACGACGCTTACCGACGGCAACGCCACCTGGACCGAGATCTTCGATGCCACCTTGGGTAAGTCCGGTACGAAGGTTGAACAGCCCGCTGTTGAAAAGTAGCAATCGTCCCTAGTGGGTGGTGCAGCATGAATAGTTACGCGTGCTGCACCACCCACTTCGTCTTCTCTAATTCACTGAAAGCGACGCTGCCCTGTGAATGTAATTATTGACAATAGCGATCTGTTCCTCACGGGGTTCAAGAACACCGGGATCTTGTTCGTATTTTCCGCGTTCTTCGCCCTCATCCTTGGAACCATCGTTGCAGGTATGCGTGTCTCTCCCGCACCTGCCATGCGCGCTGCGGGGACTTTGTATGTCAACGCTGTGCGCAACACTCCCCTGACCCTGATTTTGGCGTTCTTCGCGCTGGGATATCCCAGACTGGGCTTGCCACAAATCGACTTCATGGTGGCCGCCATTATTGGGCTCTCGCTCTACACGGCCACCTATGTTTCTGAAGCCATCCGTTCAGGTATCAACACTGTCTCCGTGGGCCAGTCCGAGGCTGCCCGCGCCATTGGCTTGCCTTTTATGCAGACCCTGACCCTGATTGTTCTGCCGCAGGCGTTCCGCTCCGTGGTGCCGCCGCTCTTTAGCGTCTTTATCGCTTTGCTCAAGAACACAACCGTTGCAGCTGGTTTCTCCGTAGCTGAGGCCGGAGCCATCCGCGCCAATCTTAGTGAACGTGGCGAGGCCCTCTTGCCGGGGCTGCTGTGGGTTGCCCTGATCTTCATTGTGCTAGTGCTAGGCATCATGACCCCGTTGCAACGCTACCTTGAGAAGAAGTGGAGGGTTGCGCGATGAGTGCAGTACTTTTTGATGTGCCGGGCCCGAAGGCCCGCACACGCAACGTCTATTTGAACGTTCTCACCGCCGTTGTGGTGCTGGGGATCCTGGGATTTGTCATTTATAGGTTCTATGAATCGGGGCAATTCACAGCCAAGAAGTGGGAGATCTTCACTTATTCGCAGGTCCAGCAGGAGTTCTTGAAGGCCATTTGGGCCACGGTGAGCGCCTTCGGAGTTGCCGCCGTCGGTAGCTTGATACTCGGTATAGTTTTGGCTTTTGGCCGCTTGTCCAGCACCAAGTGGCTCAGCTTGCCGTGCTACTGGTTCACCGAGCTGTTCCGCGCAGTGCCGCTTCTGATCCTGATGATGATCATGTACTACGGGCTCCCCTCGGTAGGTGTTTCGGGCATAACGCCTTTCATCGCCGTGGTGGTTGGTTTGATCCTCTACAACGGTTCAGTCTTGGCGGAAGTATTTCGCGCTGGCATTGAGTCTCTGCCTAAAGGCCAGGGCGAAGCAGGCTTGGCAATCGGCCTCTCAACCGGTCAAGTCTTACGTGCCATTTTGTTGCCGCAGGCCATCCGCGCCATGCTGCCGGTTATCATTGCCCAGCTTGTAGTCATCATGAAGGACACAGCACTGGGCTTCTTGATCACGTACGACGAAATCCTCAAATACGCCAACTTCCTTGGGTCCCAGAGCCAGTACGGTTCTCCCGTGGTTCCAGGCCTCATGGTTGCGGCTGCGATTTACATCAGTTTGTGCTTGATTCTCTCCGGCATTGCCAAATTCACCGAGTTCAAAATGTCCTCGCGTGTCAAGGTGGTCAAAGCAAAGGCCGGCATCGCTGGCTAAATGCACCAAGCGCTCCCTCAGTAAACGGGCGGGTAGTCACCCTTCAAGGTGACTACCCGCCCGTTGCTTTCTTTTATCGCTTCAGTTACCGCCCACAAGTTTCTTGACGCCCGGAGCCAGCAGGTCCCACGCTGCGTCGGATTCCCTGACTTTGTCCCGGCCTCGAAAGTGCAGATCACGCGCGTACAGATCTCGAAAGTGCAGATCACGTACGTTTAGCCCGCCGATACGCTGAAAAGCGTACGCGAAGTGCGCACTCGAGGAACATGGCTGCCAGAGAATCAGCTCAACCAGCGTGTCAGCGCAGCGAGGCACTCCCGGATTGCCGCTGCATGGACGTGTTCGTTGTCGCTGTGGGCCAATAGGGCATCACCTGGGCCAAAGTTGACTGCCGGGATGCCCATTTCACTCAGACGAGCAACGTCTGTCCAGCCGAATTTGGGCAATGGTTCGCGGCCCACGGCTGCCACGAAAGAGGCCGCCGCCGGTGCATTCAACCCAGGCCGCGCTCCAGCCGATGAATCGGTACACACCAGGTCGAAGCCCGCAAGCAGCGAGCGCACGTGTTCTTCGGCTTGCGCCGGGCTCTTGTCCGGAGCAAAACGGTAATTGATTTCCACCACGCACTGATCCGGAATGACATTGCCGGCCGTGCCGCCGTGAACCTTGACCGCATTCAGCGATTCGCGGTAGTCGAGCCCGTCAACGTTGACCGTGGCCGGCTCGTAGGCTGCGAGTCGGGCAAGAATCGGGGCCGCTGCGTGGATGGCGTTCTCCCCCATCCAGGCTCGGGCCGAATGCGCTGCCAGCCCGCGGGTGGTCGCTTCAAAGCGAATGGTCCCGTTGCAGCCACCTTCCACCGTTCCATTGGTGGGCTCCAGAAGGATGCCAAAATCGGCGTCGAGCAGTTCCCTGTTCTCCCGCACCAGCCGGCCCAGCCCACTCTTGGAAGCAGCCACTTCTTCGTGGTCGTAAAAGATGAACGTGATGTCCTTGGTGGGCTCGCGCAACGTGGCAGCCAACGCGAGCTGCACGGCCACACCACCCTTCATATCGGTGGCGCCGCGACCATACAGCACCTCGCCATCCCACGAGCTCGGAACCGTTCCCCGCGAACCGGGCGTAGTAGGCAGCGGCACGGTATCCAGATGCCCTGCCAAAATTACCCGCTCGGCCAGCCCCAACTCGGTACGCGCCACAATCGAATCGCCATTACGCGTGACGGACAAATGCCCCAGCCCACGCAGCGCCGACTCAACAGCATCAGCAATGGCGCCCTCATTCGCCGAGACGCTGTCTATATCCATCAGTGCCGCCGTCAACTGCGCCACGTCTTGTTCCAGATCGAGCACGACGACGTTTGGCTCCCCTTTGGTGACACCGCCCTCAGTCGGCTCTGCCAACGCGGCCGAGTCGCGCAGATCAGTGGGATCAGAAGAATCAGTGGCGTAACTAGGTGTGCTCATTTGACCATTTTACGGGCGCCAGGACGTGCAAAAAACTTTTTTAACTTCTTTCCAATCCGATCTTCACGTGGCTCCGAAGTACTATCTGACAGCCCACCGCAGCAGCTCTACAGATCAGCTGATCTGTAGAGAAGCAGCACGGGAGACGCACAACGGAATCATTCCGCTTTCACACTACGGAGAATCACCATGAACACCACCTTGAAATTTGGAACCCGTAAGAGCCTCACCATGGGAATTGGCCTCCTAGCGGTAGCAGCATTGGGTATGACCTCCTGCAGCGCGGCTGACACTGCAGCAGATCCCACATCAGCTGCTCCGATGGCATCCTCCGAAGCACCCATGGCTCCCAGCTCCTCAGCTGCTATGGACCCGGCCTCGGAACTGGTTGGCGCTGGCTGTTCCGCATACGCTGAAGCTGTTCCCAGTGGTGCAGGTTCTGTTGCTGGCATGGCTGCCGACCCGGTTACGACCGCAGCATCGAACAACCCGTTGCTGAAGACCCTGACCGCAGCACTATCCGGAGAGTTGAACAAGGACGTCAACTTGGTTGACACTCTCAACTCCGGCGAGTTCACTGTCTTCGCTCCGGTTGATGACGCTTTCGCCAAGATCCCGGCTGACACCATTGAAGGTCTCAAGACCGACAGCGCCACGTTGAGCTCGATCCTGACCTACCATGTGGTTCCCGGCCAGATCTCACCCAGCGATCTCCCCGGCGATCTGACCACTGCTGAAGGTGGCACGGTCAAGGTCACCGGTAGCGGTGACGACCTGATGGTCAACGATTCAAAGGTCATCTGCGGTGGCGTCAAGACCGCCAATGCAACGGTGTACCTGATCGACACCGTTCTGATGCCGCCGGCCAAGAAGTAATTACTTCTAGCTAACAAATTGCAACACCCTATGAAGGAAATGTCCTCATCGGTATAGACCGTGGCAAAGTAGACTCTATGCGTTTACCTTGGATCCGGTCCGTCGAACCACTGGTTCCTCCGACCCATGAGGACTTGATCCGCCTCGTCGCCTTGGGCGACGAGGCGGCCTTCGAAGAACTATATGATGCGGTCGCTCCACGAGTGTTTGGATTGGTGCGACGCATTGTCCGAGATCAGGCACAGAGCGAAGAAGTCACACAAGAAGTTTTTGTGGATGTATGGGCTCAAGCGTCTCGCTTCGATGCTGACCGAGGCAAAGCAATGTCCTGGATTCTCGTAATCGCCCACCGCAGAGCCGTCGACAGAGTCAGGGCCAGCCAGGCAAGTTCCGACAGGGATCTTCGCCAGGGAATCAAGGAGTACCAGGAAAGCTACGACGACGTCGCAGACACTGTGGAAACTCAGATGGAAGCGGCTCGGGTGCGCGAAGCACTTGAGACACTCACACAGTCGCAGCGGGAAGCAATTAGTTTGGCTTACTACGGTGGGTATACCCATCAAGAAGTGGCAGAGCTACTCAAAATCCCGATAGGTACCGTAAAAACAAGAATTCGTGATGGCATGATCAGGCTAAGAGAAAAGTTAGGGGTGGCGTGATGGAAGAGCAACTGCATCTACTGACCGGCTCCTACGCTTTGAATTCACTCTCCAGCGGAGAGCGAACTGCCTTCGAACGGCATGCACTCAATGATGCTGAAACGCTGGAAGAGGTTCGTAGCCTCAGCGAGACTGCTGCGCTCTTGGCATTCGGGATCGCCGAAGAAACGCCGCCGCCGGCTCTGAAACACAGTGTCATGGCTGCAATCCGCAACACTCCCCAGCTTCCTGCCACGTCAGTGGTCCGTGATATTTCCTCAGCGCGTAGTTTGTCCGCACCCCAGCGCGGAAGCAGTACCCGGCGAAACCGTTGGGTACCAGCGCTGAGCGCGGCCGCAGCTCTGGCTATCTTCGCGGGGGTCGGGGTAGGCGGCTGGGCCATTGGTCAAAATTCCTCTGATCAAGAGTCAAAGCAACAATTGGCTGCTGCCCAGGCTCAACAACAGACCATCATGACCATCATGAACTCACCCGATGCCAAAATTGCCACTGCTGAGATGAATGATGGCGCTACCGTCACTGTTGCATCGTCAAACCAAGCAAATAAGGCGGCCGTCATGGTCAATGGGATGGCACCAGCACCCCAGGGAAAAATCTACGAGCTGTGGTTCATCTCTGCCGGCGGTGCAGTACCTGCTGGACTGATGGACAGCAACCGCGAGCCTGCTATGCAAATACTCAATGGCAATATCGGTGCCGCTACTCATATAGGCATCACCGTGGAACCGGTGGGTGGCTCTGAACAGCCAACCACAACGCCGATCCTGGTACAGGAAATCTAGATTCCATGGCCCTCCGGAGCAATCCGGAGGGCTTTTGGCTCCGAAGTACCAGCATGTACTTCTACCAGCTACCTCAGGTAGCCAATTCAGAGCCAAAAGGAGCTTCCCATGGGCAAGCGCACTAAAGCTATAAAGCGAGAGAACTTGCGCGGAAATCTCTTCGGCGCCCTGGCTGGTGTCATCTCGGCGGGAGTACTCTTTGCCGTCGCCGAATTCATGTCGGCCTTCTTCGGCTCTGCCTCCTCCCCCCTCACCTCGGTGGGATCCACCTTCATCGACTTCACACCGTCGTGGCTGAAGAATTTCGCCATCGCAACCTTCGGCACCAACGACAAATTTGTGTTGTTCCTTTCCATGATCATCGTCGCCGCCGCCTTATCAGCTGTTGCCGGTGTTGTGGCCCGCAAGAAATTTGGCGCCGGCGCCACCATGGTAACCGCCTTCGCCGTGGTCATGGGCGCATGCATCATCACCCGGGCCAGCGCGGGTATCGGCGACCTCTTCCCTCTATTGCTGGGCACCCTGGCCGGCCTCTTCGCCCTTCGTTTCCTGAGCCAAGACAGCCGACAGAATGCCAGCACTAGCCAAGGCGTAAGTACGACGCCGAACCCTCCTACCGCAGCGCAGCCAGCTCCCAGCCGACGCACCTTCTTGGTGAAGTCGGCACTGGTGGCCGGTGCCGCCGTCGTGGTTGGCTTGGGTGGCACTGTGATCAACGGTGCTCGCAATACCGCTACTGCCGTTCGCGAGGCGTTGAAGCTCCCCGCCCCGAAAACTAAGGCAGCAGCGTTGCCCGCCGGGGTGCAGGCGCCCGTAGAGGGAGTCACGCCTTTTGTGACCCCCAATGAAGATTTTTACCGCATTGATACCGCTCTCGCAGTGCCCAACATTGATCCGGCCGAATGGCAGCTTCGCGTTCACGGCATGGTGGAGGAAGAATTCACCATTGGCTTTGATGAACTATTGGCCCAGGATCTCATTGAGTCGCACGTGACCTTGACCTGTGTCTCCAATGTGGTGGGCGGGAATCTGGCCGGCAATGCCAAGTGGCTGGGTTATCCGCTGCGTGAGGTGCTCGCTCGGGCCAAGCCCACGGCCGGGGCGGACATGGTTCTCTCCACCAGTATTGACGGGTTTAGTGCCTCCACTCCCCTACCCGTGCTGCAGGACGACCGCGACGCCATGCTGGCGGTGGGTATGAACGGCGAGCCGCTACCTCTAGAGCACGGCTTCCCGGTGCGCATGGTGGTGCCGGGCTTGTACGGCTTCGTCTCTGCCACCAAGTGGGTGGTTGATCTGGAAGTGACAACCTTTGCCCAGTCCGAAGGATATTGGACCTCCCGAGGTTGGAAGGCCCTCGGACCCATCAAGACATCCTCGAGGGTAGAGGTGCCGCGTGCATTGGGCCGAGTTCCTGCCGGAACAGTGGCAATGGGCGGTAGCGCCTGGGCTCAAACTAAGGGAATCTCCAAGGTGGAAGTCCAGATCGACGACGGCGCTTGGCAGGAAGCCACGCTGGCTACCGAAGCGTCGGTAGACACGTGGAGGCAGTGGTCTTATGTGTGGGACAACGCTCCTGCCGGTACTCACAAGGTCCGGGTGCGTGCCTACGATGCGGACGGCACCATCCAGATTCAGGACCAGGCTCCCCCGGAGCCAGATGGTTCCACCGGCTGGCACTCCATTACATTCAACGTGGTCTAAGCCCTGCCAGAATCCAGGCCTAGAAAGTCAAGCTGCGGGAACGAGCGGTCCCGGGAAGATAAACTGATCATATGAGCACAACAACCTCCCCGTCAGACCGTTCCGCCCACGGCTTCGGCCTTGCCACGATTGCCGATTCTGGCGCCGTGCTCGATGTCTGGTTCCCGGCCCCAGAACTTGGCACCGGCACCGATGTTTTGGGCAGTGTTTCCGCCGCCAGCGAGGACCTCACAGCCTTGGCGCAGACCGGCACGGACACCGATCGTGGGGTGCACCAAAGCGTGGTGTTTGCGCAGATTAACCTCGACGCCGAGCCCGCCGATGCTGCCGACGCCTATCTTCGCCTGCACTTGCTCTCACACCGTCTAGTGACACCCAACAGCATCAACTTAGATGGCATCTTCGGCAAATTGAACAACGTCGTGTGGACCAACTTCGGTCCGGCCGCCGTCGAAGGATTTGAAATGACCCGGGCCAAATTGCGCCGTCGCGGTCCAGTCACCGTGTATTCAGTGGATAAGTTCCCGCGCATGGTGGACTACGTGATTCCTGTCGGCGTCCGCGTTGGCGATGCGGACCGCGTCCGGCTGGGCGCGTACTTGTCCGAAGGCACCACGGTGATGCACGAAGGATTTGTAAACTTCAATGCTGGAACCCTTGGGACCTCCATGGTGGAGGGCCGGATCTCAGCCGGAGTTGTTGTGGGCGACGGCACCGATGTTGGCGGCGGTGCCTCGATCATGGGAACACTATCCGGCGGCGGCCGGGAACGGGTTGCCTTGGGCAAACGCGTTCTCTTGGGCGCCAACTCTGGTGTGGGGATCAGCATTGGCGATGATTCCATTGTGGAAGCGGGCCTGTACGTCACCGCTGGCACGCGGGTTCGGGTCATGGGCCCCAAGAACGACGACGGCGAAGACACCACCGTCATTGTTAAGGCCAGCGAACTCTCCGGCGTCGCCAACCTATTGTTCCGGCGCAACTCGACCACAGGCCAGGTTGAAGTGCTCCCCCGCAAGGGTGCCTCGGCCGTGGTTCTTAATGACAGTCTGCATGCGAACTAGCTTTCCCATCCGGGCTTTGAGTCCGGCAGGAGGTCCACGGTGAGAGGCAAAGCCACGTTCGCCTGGCTCACCGTGGTAGTGGTTGTCGGTACCCTGATCGTCGGCGGTGGCGCATGGTTGATCAGCTCCGTGCGCGATGCGTTCGTCCCGAGCCTTGCCGTGGGGTGCACGGCCACGGTGGGCGAGAGTAGCTATTGGCTCGCGGTAGACCAAAGCGAAAATGCCGCACTGATTTCCGGTTTGGCTATTCAGCGCGGCATGCCCGCACGCGCCGCGTCCATCGCATTGGCGACGGCGCTGCAGGAATCGAAGCTCCGCAACATCGATTACGGTGATCTGGATTCTGTGGGTCTGTTCCAGCAACGTCCCTCCCAAGATTGGGGCACCGTTGCACAGATCATGGATCCGGTGTACTCCGCCAACGCATTTTATGATGTGCTGGCTCAGGTCCCTGACTACGTCAACTTACCCATCAACGACGCCGCCCAGATTGTTCAGCGCTCCGGGTTTCCGCATGCCTACGCTCAGCACGAACCATTGTCGCGGGCTTTTGCCTCCGCGTTGACGGGACAAACCCCGCAGGGTTTGAACTGTACTTTGCCGCCTGCCACCGCAGGCTCCAGCCCGGAGTCCGTGATAGCCGCAGCGCAGGTGGCTCTGGGCCCGCTCCCGATGCAGGCAGGCGTTGCGGAAACTGCCGAAGGCGACACGGTGGAGATCACCACAGGTGACAGCTTGGGATGGATGGCTGCTCACTGGGCCTTGGCGAATGCCAAATCTTTGGGGATTGTCCAAGTCGATTACGCGGGGCTTCGCTGGGACCGGGCGGCCACGAAGGATGGTGCCAACCTAGGCTGGCAGCCTTCTGATTCGGCCGGAACCGGGAATGTCACACTCACCTTGGCTCCGCCGGCTGTGGCCTAGAGCCGTTTCTTAGACGAGCAGTTCCACTACGGGTTGAACATAGCTGCGGAAGTTCTCTTGGTCATCGAGCAGGTGGGAACTCATGATCAATCTGTTGGGTTCAATAAACCATGCCCTTGGCTCGGCTAGAGGAACTTCCACGATGGTCAGGGTGAAATCCCGGGCGCTGCGGCCCAGTTCCATTTCTCGGTTCTGCACCAGATCCGCCAAAATCTTGTGCCCACCCATGGTCTCGCGCTGGGCGGCCATGCTGGAATACACCTGTTCCTGTTCCCGGGACCAACTCACAGCTGCACCAAAGTGCGCGTGTGCCACCCGTTGCAGTGCGGGCATACCAGCGAGCTCAGGGAAGTCCGGAGGGCTGAGATTAGGTTCATTGCTGGGATGAGCGTGTAGCAGCCGGCTCCACCAAAACTCCCATTGGTCCCTCAGTGCATCTGCGCCGCCCACGCCTGAGATCAGCATTGAGTGATCGGCCGCCCGCACCGTTGGGGCTATTTGGGACAGTGAGGGAGTCCCGGCGCCGGATAATCCTGCAACGTCACGGAAATACAGGGCCATGAGCATGGGGGTGCACGTATCCATCGTGATCCGCCATCCTGGGCCACCGGTGTGATGCATGGTTTGTTCCTCCAGCTGCCGCATTGCTGGTGCAGCCATGTGATGGCGCACCAATCCCACCCCCAAGATTACTCTCAAGTGCTGCGGCGCGGCAGGGTTAGTTTCCCGGAGGTATTACTAGCAGGCCAGAGTATGAGACAGAAGTGGAGGAACTGTGAGCTCCAACAGGAGACTACTCAGCGAGGAGGGTGTGCAGGTGGCGGCGTAGCGTGGCCTGCCCTTGTTCCGGTGCCGCCCACGCTGGTTGCAGGACCATCCGCAGGCTCAACCCGTCCAGCAGACCGATGAGCCGTTCAGCCTCGTCTACGGGAACCAGCCCAGGCGCCGCCAGCGGGCTTTCCAGTAACTGCAGCACTACGCGGCCCACCACTGCTCCGGTGGCCCTGTAATCGTCCTGTGCGGCGCCCACGAGGGACTGGTTGGTACGGGCGTCAAGCATGAATTCCATGCGCACAACGGCATCAGCGCTGCGAACATCGTCGAGTGGCAACAGCTCTTCCAGAACCACTGCGCACTTCTCCAACAGGGCCTCAGCCGCGGTGGGTAGGTCCTCATCTTCAAGTATTTCGAGCCTGTCCAGTGCCCGCAGGTGGATCCGCTCGGAGTTAACCCGGCAAGCGAACTCCATCAGCTCGGCCTGATTATCAAAATAGTGCCGTACGGAACCCAAGGCCAACCCGGCCTCGGTGGCCACATTACGTAGCGAAGCTTGTGCTAGGCCACCCCCGCGCACTACTCGAAAGACAGCATCGGCAACAAGCTCACGGCGGTCATCCGCATTCACAATTTTCGGCACACATCTTTTTTAGCACAGATGTCTCACGAATGCTCGTTGTGTGGTGCCGGGTACGACTACTTGCTAGTTTCGCTATTCTTCTTTTTCTCCAGGCGCAACAACACCAGCAACACAATCATGATGATCAATGAGCCAATGAAGAACGGCAGGAAAGCGGACTTGCCCACCAGCACCAGGATGCCCAGCACTACAACAACAATGGGGAAAGCCATGGAGAAGGTTTGCAGCAACAGGGCCGACATTTTCATTTGATTACTCTCATTTCAGATCGTGAAAAATAGTCTTGCAAAAGCATCGTGCATAAGAAAAGCGGCGGGCGACTCTCCCAAGGGAAAGTCTCCCGCCGCCGTCGTGCTTAATCTCCATATGGGCCCAAAAACCGCTGGGCCCACGCCTCTGGGCCCAAAACCGCTGGGCCCACGCCTCTGGGCCCAAAACCTCTGGGCCCACGCCTGCCAGGTTCCCAATTAATCGCGCCAGCGATTCATTGGGCCGGCAGGTGGGGATTAACGCGAGGGGTACATGCGCTCCGGCTCGCCTGTGTACAGCTGGCGCGGGCGGCCAATCTTGGTCTCGGGGTCCTTCATCATTTCGCGCCACTGGGCAATCCAGCCCGGCAGACGGCCAATGGCGAATAGCACCGTGAACATCTTTTCGGGGAAGCCCATGGCCTTGTAAATCAGGCCGGTGTAGAAGTCCACGTTCGGGTAGAGCTTGCGGGAGATGAAGTATTCATCCGTCAACGCGACTTCTTCCAAACTCATGGCGATGTCGAGGAGTTCGTCGTTGCCGCCGAGCTTCTGCAGGATCTCGTGAGCCGTGGCCTTAACTATGGTGGCGCGCGGATCGTAGTTTTTGTAAACGCGGTGTCCGAAGCCCATGAGCTTCACACCGTCTTCCTTGTTCTTGACTCGCTCGACGAACTTCTCGACGGGCTCGCCACTCTCTTGGATCTGACGGAGCATGTTCAGCACTGCCTCGTTAGCGCCACCGTGCAGTGGGCCGAAGAGGGCGTTGATGCCAGCCGAGACGGAGGCGAAGAGGTTGGCGTTGGCGCTACCTACAAGGCGGACTGTGGAGGTGGAGCAGTTCTGCTCGTGGTCCGCATGCAGGATCAGCAGCAGATCAAGGGCCTTGACTACAATTGGGTCCATCTCGTATGGTTCAGCCGGCAGGCCGAAGCTCAGACGCAGGTAGTTCTCCACCAAGTTCATGGAGTTGTCCGGGTACAGCATGGGCTGACCAATGGACTTCTTGTACGCGTAGGCAGCGATGACGGGCATCTTGGCCATCAGGCGGATGGTGGCCATCTCAACCTGCTCGTCGTCGAACGGGTCAAGGGAGTCCTGGTAGAACGTTGACAGCGCCGAAACGGCCGAGGACAGCACCGGCATGGGGTGCGCGTCGCGGGGGAAGCCGCTGAAGAAGCCCTTGAGGTCTTCGTGGAGCATGGTGTGGCGGCGGATACGCTGATCAAAAGCGTCCAGCTCGGCCGCGGTGGGGAGGTTTCCGTAAATGAGCAGGAAGGAAACTTCTAGGAAGCTGGAGTGTTCGGCCAGTTCTTCGATGGGGTAGCCGCGGTAGCGCAAGATTCCCTTGTCACCGTCAATAAAGGTGATCGCCGAGGAAGTGGCGGCGGTGTTGACGAAGCCGGGGTCGTAAGTGACATTCCCGGTGGTCTTCAGGAGCTTGGAAACGTCATACCCGTCGTTGCCTTCGACAGCTTTGAGGAGCGGAAGATCAAGCTCTCCGCCGTCATAGCGCAGCGATGCGCCGGTGGATTCAGACATGGAGTCCCCTTCATGAGGTTGCCTTGGTAAAGGCTTTCGATGGATCTAAAAACTTTCTCAGCCCGCGATGCACTCGCATACCGGACCGCAGAAATCCCCAATAAAACATGGCAACACAAGCATGCAGCGGCCTGGACGGCTACCTACGAAACTACCGCTTCATGTGCCCTCAACACTAATCCAGAGGCTATTTTGTGTGGAATATGGGCGAAAAGTGAGCTATTTTGCGCTCAATCGACGCACTGCGGCACCGATTCGCTCATCGCTGCCGGTCAGCGCAACTCGGATAAAACCGTGCCCGGCTTCCCCATAAAAGGTGCCTGGCCCGGCCACAATGCCGAGTTCTGCGAGCCGGCCAATGGTGGTCCAAGTGTCTTCTCCGGCTGTGCACCACAGGTAGAGTCCGGCCTCTGAATGGTGAATGGTGAGCCCGAAGGCTTCTAGGGCCACCACTAGCTGTTCGCGCCGGCGGCGGTACAGTGCCTTCTGCTCCCGCACATGCGCCTCATCTGAGAGGGCAACTCGCATGGCCTCCTGAACCGGGTACGGCACGATCATGCCCGCATGTTTGCGGCTGTTGATCAGATTGGCCATGATGGCGCTGTCCCCAGCCACGAATGCGGCCCGGTAGCCGGCAAGATTTGACTGCTTGCTCATCGAATAAATGGCCAGCAAGTTCTCGTGTGATCCCCCGGTTACCCGTGGGTCCAAGACACTGGGCACGGCTTCTCCACCGTTTTCCACATCCCATGGTCCCCAACCGAGTTCGCCGTAGCATTCATCGGAGGCGACCACAGCGCCAATCTCCCGTGCCGCCCGGACCAATTCTGCGAGCTCCTCGGCGCCACGCACAATTCCGGTGGGGTTGCCCGGGGAGTTGACCCAGACCAGCCGCACGCGGGCGAGGGTCTCGGCGTCGAGCTCGTCCAGTGAGTCCGCAGCGACGGCGGTGGCCCCGGCAAAGGTGGCACCCATGTCATAGGTGGGGTAGGCAACCGTGGGTCGGACCACCACATCACCAGCACCCAAGCCCAGCAGCAACGGTAGCCAGGCCACCAATTCCTTGGAGCCAACGGTCGGCATGACATCGGCGGGGTCAAGGCCCGGCACATTTCGACGCCGTGCAAACCATTCCACGATGGCCTCGCGCAGGGCCAGTGTGCCGTGTGTTGTGGGGTAGCCCGGGGCATCGGCCGCAGCCGCAAGCGCCTGCTGAATCAGGACCGGCGTGGGGTCCACGGGCGTGCCGATGGACAGGTTGACGAGCCCGTCAGGGTGCTGGCTAGCCGTTTGAAGATACGGCGCCAAGGCGTCCCACGGGTAGTCGGCTAGCTGCAGGCCAAAGGGCTTGTGGTTCACAGGGTCCTTGCTGTTCACAGGGTGCGGGGCGGTGTCAGGCGGGCTTGCTCAGGCGGGCTTGCTCAGTCTTGGTTCTGCGGCGGCAGCGCGGCAATGATGGGGTGATCCGTGTGCGTGTTGCCAATCTTGGCAGCGCCACCCGGGGAGCCCAAAACGTCAAAGAACTCAACGTTGGCCTTGTAATATTCGGCCCATTCATCCGGTGTGTCGTCCTCGTAGTAGATGGCCTCCACGGGGCACACGGGTTCACAAGCACCACAGTCAACACATTCGTCGGGGTGGATGTAGAGCGAGCGTTCACCCTCGTAGATACAGTCAACAGGGCACTCCTCAACACATGCCTTGTCCTTGACATCCACGCACGGCTGCGCAATTACGTACGTCACGAACCCCAACCTTCCTTAAAGTCTTTTCCGGCACAAATCGTCACCGGCGCTCCCATTATCCCCCAATGGCGGCGGGCTGCGCACCTTAGCGCGACCTAGTATGAAGTAATGAACACTGCACTTGAGCGACTCGCGCAGCTTCCACTGGGCACCCGCATGGTGGTCCGCTACCGGATCGACGGCGGATCCACCGACGCCTTAGGCGATCTCACCGCCCGCGATTCCCTGTCGTGCACCATCACCACCCGCTCTGGCCCCCTCACCATAAAGTACGACGACGTTCAGCTCGCCAAGGCCGTTCCCCCACCGCCGGCGCCCCGAGCGCGGCGCGTACAGGGGTAGCTGTTTATCCGTGACCGGCTAACTGGCTAGCTGGCTAGCTGAGATTGGCTGATCTTGGCGCAAAGTCACTGGCTCGCCGGAAATTCCACTTTGGCTATACGCACGCCACGCCCGGCGAAGCTGCGCCACTCTCACTGCACCGCAACGCTGACCCACCGACCTGCGGATAAATAAAGTCTTATCGCTGGCCAAGCCCTATTCGAGTCAGCCTGAGACTATGTGCGTGATTTGAGCAGTACGTTGACCAGCCAGGCCGTGAGCGGGGTGGCAACGGCGATTCCGTAAAGCCACACATTGCCTTGCAGGTTTCCGGTAATGATGCCCACAGCTCCCAGTTGCAGAGACAGCACCCCTGCCGTCAAATAAGCGGCCGCTCCACACAGCACTACAATCCAAGAGCTTTTGCTCCACAACCCCACAAACAGGCCCACGGACACCAGTAAAAGCAGCGCCAGGGCCGCGCCGAAGGGCACAATTGTTTGCCCGTTGTTCAGAAACCATGCGTGGCCATGGAGCGAGGTTCCCAATAGTCCGCTGCCGATCCCGGCCCCGGCGGCTGCAACCATGATGGCCCAGCGCCGCGGTGGGGGAAGGCTGAAACGAAGCTTGTGCTCCGACGACTTCTCTGACGGCTGCGCTGCCCGTTCCTGCGGTTCCTGCTCCGGCGGGTGCGCTCCGGTCACTGTGCTGGATATATCTCGGCGGAAGGAATCGCCACAAATTCCTCCACGGCAGAAATATCCCTCCACACGTTATCGGAGAGGGCAAAGCGCTCACCGTCCACGGTGATCTGGGTGCGGTGGGCTTCCATGGCGGCTTTCTTGGCTGCCAGGTCTCCTACAACTCGTAGCCGCGGGGTGTCAGCGTCCAGCGCCCTTTCGGGCCGGTCACTGACGATCGTGTAGACAGCGGGAACTTTCCAGCCTGTCACCACAACGGAGGCGTGTGCCGGCCCAGCATTGGCTGCACCTGCCGACGCTGCCAGGCGCAGCGCAGCCATGGTGAGTTCATGAGTGCGCACATGGTCAGGATGCCCGTAGCCGCCGTCGGCTGCATAGCTGATCACCATGTCCGGACGCAGCTCACGGATGGCGTGCGCCAACAATTCGGCACTTTCCTCCAAGGGCGCCTTTGAGAAGGAACCGGGAAGCACAGTATCTGCTGCGGTGGCTCGACCATCCGCGCCCCACTGCATTCCCGAATCGCGGAAAGTCACTTCTCCGTTGTCCTTCGCAGTCAGTCCTTGGCCCAGCCAGATGTGCTCCTGGACGCCCAGCGCGGTCAATGCCGCAGCTAACTCGCGTTCTCGTTCCAAGGCTAGCCCGGCTCCCGGTGCCGATTCCTGCTCAGGTAGGTGTCCGGCGTCGTCCGGGTCTGTGGATAGCGCGAGAGCCACGTCTCCCGCTTTGACCTCCAGATGCGCCAACTCGGGCACAATAACCTCGCCCAGCTCCCCGCGCGTGCAGGTCACTAGGACAACTCGGGCACCAGCGGCGGCCGAAGCGGCCATGGTGGCCCCCGTGACGATGGTTTCGTCGTCGGGGTGGGCATGCACAAAGAGCATGGTGGATTTGGGTCCGGTCTCGGGCAACAAGGTAGTTGATTCCATACTCTCCAATCTACCCGCTCGCTAGCCGCGCGATATAGGACCCGCATCCAGTGCGCCAACGGCGAAAACCCACTTAAAAGGCCGGCGCATATGAACGTTGAGTCCATATGCGCCGGCCGGAAAACAAGGAAAAGCAGTTACTACACCAGAAGCGAGGCTCCCGGGATAGCACTGAGCAGATCCTGCGTGTAGCGCTGCTGCGGGTTGTTGAAGACCTCGTCCGTGGTGGCTTGCTCCACGAGACGGCCCTTCTGCATGACGGAGACATCATCAGCGATCTGGCGAACAACGGCCAGATCGTGGGTGATGAACAGGTAAGTCAGGCCCAACTCTTCCTGCAGTTCGTTAAGCAGATTCAACACCTGCGCCTGCACCAAAACATCCAAAGCCGAGACGGCCTCGTCACAGATGATCACATCCGGGTTCAGTGCCAGGGCACGCGCGATGGCGATACGCTGACGCTGACCGCCGGAGAGCTCGTTCGGGAAGCGCTGCATGGTGGAGGCAGGCATGGAAACCTGATCCAACAGTTCGCGGACCTTCTTTTCCCGTGACTTGGCATCGCCGATCTTGTGGATCTTCAGCGGCTCTTCGATGGTGCGGTAGATGTTGAACATCGGGTCCAGGGAACCATAGGGATCCTGGAAGATGGGCTGCACACGGCGGCGGAAGTTGAACAGCGCCTTACCCTTGAGGCTGGTCACGTCCACCCCGTCGAAGAGGATGCTGCCCTCAGTAGGCGCCAACAAGCTCAGTGCCATCTGCGCCACGGTGGACTTGCCGGAACCCGACTCCCCCACAATGGCCATGGTGGTACCGCGCTTGACGTTGATGGAAACATCATCTACAGCCTTGAAATCAGTGGACTTGCCCAATGCGCCGCGGAGCTTGAACACCTTGGTCAGGTTCTTGATTTCCAAGATCGTGTCACCACGGCCTGCCGGGGTGTGGCTCTTGAGGCCGCCCGTGTGGGCAGCCTTGTTAGCCTGCTCAACGTGTTCTGCCTGTTCCACCTTTGCAACCTTGAGCACGTCTGCTGGCTGCGAAACCTCAACAGTCCCAGCAGCGGCGGCGGCGGCCAAAGCTTCCTTGGCCTTGCCGGACTGCAGACGCTTGGAAGCGAGCGACGGCGCCGAGTTCACCAAACGCTGTGTGTACGGATGCTGGGGGTTGCGCAGGATCTCCAGTGCGGGACCCGACTCAACCACCTGCCCCTTGTACATCACCACGAGCTTCTCAGCCCGCTCGGCAGCAAGGCCGAGATCGTGGGTGATCAGCAAAACGGCCGTGTTCAGTTCCGTAGTCATGCGATCAAGGTGATCAAGAATCTGACCCTGTACCGTCACGTCCAGAGCCGAGGTGGGCTCATCGGCAATCAGCAGCCGCGGACGGCAAGCCAAGCCAATGGCGATCAACGCACGCTGACGCATTCCACCAGAGAATTCGTGGGGGAATTGCTTGGCCCGCACAGCAGCATCTGGCAGTCCGGCCTCGGTGAGCACCTCGGCAACGCGTTCGTTGGAGTTGGAACCCGCCAAACCGTTCGCCTTCAGTGTTTCCTTGACCTGGAAACCAATTTTCCACACGGGGTTCAGGTTGGACATGGGGTCCTGCGGAACCATGCCAATGGAATTTCCACGCAACTCGATGATGCGCTTTTCGCTGGCGTGAGTAATGTCTTCGCCGTCGAAAATGATCTGGCCAGCGCTGACCCGACCGTTGGAGGGCAACAGACCAATCGCAGCCAGCGCCGTGGTGGATTTACCTGAGCCGGACTCGCCAACAATGGCAACGGTCTCGCCAGGCATGACCGTCAAATGCGCATTGCGTACGGCGTTTACCGGACCGCCCTGCGTATCGAAGGTGATGGCTAGGTTCTTGATTTCCAGCAGTGGTGCATCATTGATGCCGGGCACGGCTGGGTTCGCGGACTTGTTCATGTTAGAAGATGACATCAAACCTCACCTCTTCCTTGCTTTGGGGTCGAGGGCATCGCGCAGCGCGTCACCGAGCATGATGAAGCTAAGTACGGTGACTGACAGAGCAGCAGCCGGCCAGAGCAACACTGAAGGGTTATTGCGAACCTGCGGCTGAGCTGAAGCAATGTCATTTCCCCAGGACATGATGGACGGAGGAAGGCCCAAACCCAAGAAGGACAGGGTTGCTTCAGCAACGATGAAGGTACCCAGCGAAATGCTGGCCACTACAATGATGGGTGCCAGTGAGTTGGGGATCACGTGCTTGATCAGGGCGCTGAAACGGGAAAGTCCTAGCGCCTTGGCGGCTGTGACAAAGTCCGCATTGCGATTTTCAAGCACGGCACCACGGGTGATACGGGCAATCTGCGGCCAGCCGAAGATGACCAAGACTAAAACAACAGTCCAAATACTGCGGTTGTCGCGAAAAGCCGGCAGCTGCATCATGACGATGGCCCCGAGGATCAGCGGCAACGCGAAGAAAACATCGCCAACTCGGGCCAAGATGGCATCCATCCAGCCACCGTAGTAGCCAGCTAGGGCACCCATGGTGCCACCGATGATGAGCACACCGATGGTGGTAAAAATGCCCACCATCAATGAGGCCCGGGTGCCATGAATCATGCGCGCATACACGTCACAGCCCTGTAGATTAAAGCCCAATGGATGCCCGGCGCGGGCTCCTTCTGCAGAGTCATTCAAGGTACAGCTGGTGGGGTCAACGCTGGAGAACCACTGTGGGACGAGCGCAACCACAATGACGAGCAGGATCAGCAGTGCCGAAATAATGAAGAGGGGCTGCTTGCGCAAGTTGCGCCACGCCTCTGCCCACAAGCTCAGCGGGGCTCCGCCTTCGGTGACAGAGTCAACAGCCGCAAGCGGCGTCTCCTCCAACGGCGCAACATAGTGTTCTATGACGCGAGTCGATTTTTTCCCGAGACGCGGGGTTCCCGCCTTGCTCGGTTCAGTTTCAGGTGTCAGGTTCTCAGACATAGCGAATCCTCGGATCAAGCACGGCGTACAAAAGATCAACAACAAGGTTGGCCACCACGAACACGATGACGAGGATGCCGACCACGGCTACGACCGTGGCACTCTCGCCCTTCAGAATGGCCTTATACAACAAGTTGCCGATACCGGGCACGTTGAAAATACCTTCGGTGACGATGGCTCCGCCCATAAGCGAGCCTAGGTCGGCACCCAGGAAGGTCACCACGGGAATCAGGGAGTTACGCAGAATATGCACAACCACCACACGACGCCGGCTCAATCCCTTGGCCGTAGCCGTCCGGACATAATCGGCATTCATGTTCTCGCTGATGGAGGCCCGGGTAAGCCTAATGACATAGGCCAGGGAAACTAGGCCCAGCACCATGGCAGGCAGAATCAATTCATTCCAAGGCGCAGAACCGCTGACGGTGGGCTTGGCCCAGCCAAGCTGAACTCCAACAACAAGCTGCAATACGAAGCCGAGCACGAAGGTCGGAACAGCGATTACGAGCAGGGAAGCAACTAGGACAGTGCTGTCGAACAGCTTGCCCTTGCGCAGTCCAGCGATGACACCGAACAGCACACCAAAGAAGGCCTCAAAGACCAAAGCCATAATGGCCAGGCGCGCAGTGACAGGGTAGGCCCGGGCAATAACGTCCGCGACTTCCTGGCCGGAGAAGGTCTGACCCAGATTCATCGTGACGAGATTTTTCAAGTACAAACCGTACTGAACCCAGAAGGGCTGGTCCAAGTTGTACTGAGCACGTAGGGCTGCCTCAACGGCAGGTGCCATGGGCTTGCCGCCGGAAAGTGCGGCGATGGGGTCACCTGGTGTAGCAAACACCAAGAAATAGACCAGAAGGGTTGCCCCGAAGAATACGGGGATCAACTGTAAGAAACGACGGAGCGTAAACATGACCATTACGGAGTCACCACGCCCTGCCGCCGAAGGTACATCTCATTCATGTAATTACCTGTTCACTAGCTGTCTGTGCGGGAACAAGCGCAGAACTGTAGTTCTGAAACTTTGACATCGCCCAAACGCATTGTATGTGTGACAAAGAAAACTGTTGTTAAAACGCCAAAATAGGGGAACCCGGTTTAAGGCCGGATCCCCCTACTTCGTGCCGGAACTTATGTTCCTACTTGGCGGTTACTTCGTAGTAAAGCGGTACGCCATTCCAGCCGAACTCGACTGTGTCGACGTTGTTGCTCCATACACCCTGAACTGCCTGGTACCACAGGGGTACAACCGGCATGTCCTTGAGCAGGATTTCCTGAGCTTCGTTGAAGTTCTTGATGCCGTCTTCAACTGTGGTTGCTGCTAGGCCTTCCTTCAACTTTGCGTCGAAGGCCGGGTTGGAGTAGTCGCCATCATTGGAGCCTGCACCGGTGCCGTACAGCGGGCCGAGGAAGTTGTACAGCGACGGGTAGTCAGCCTGCCAGCCAGCGCGTGAGGCACCGGTCAGCTTCTTCTCGTTGACCAGGGCGCGCATTTCCTTGAAGCTGGAGATCGGGTTCAGCTCAGCCTTGATTCCAAGATTGGTGGCAATCTGGTTGGCCATGGCCGTGATGTATTCCTTGTTACCGGCACCATCAATGTTGGAGGTGATGGTCAGGACCTTTCCTGCGGGCCACGGGTCAATGGCGTCAGCCTTCTCCCAGAGGGCCTTGGCCTTAGCGGCGTCGAACTTCAGAACCTCAGAACCGGGAAGAGCAGCTTCATAGCCGTCAATGACGGGTGAGGTGAACTCCGTTGCGGCCTTCTTATTGCCGTAGAAGATCTTGTCAATGATCTGCTGACGATCAATGGCCATGGAGATGGCCTGACGACGCATGGTTCCAGCTTCGCCCTTGAATTCGGGCATGTAGGACGGGAGGACCATGGTGGCGTTACCGGCGTAAGGCTGGTTGACGTTGCGGCCTTCGAAGTCAGTCTTGAAGTTCTGCAGGCCGCTCGGCGGTACCTGATCCAGAATGTCCAGGTTGTCCGCTTGCACCTCGGTGTAGGCAGAATCCGGGTTGTTGAAGATCGTGAAGGTCACGCCGCCGTTTTTGGCCTTGCGCGGTCCTTCGTACGTCTCGTTGGGGACCAGTTCAATGGAAACGTCATGCTTCCAGCCATCAGCAGCCAACTTGTACGGGCCGTTACCGATCGGGTTCTCGCCGAAAGCCTTGGGGTCATCGTAAGCGGATGCCGGCAACGGGTAGAACGCCGTGTAGCCAAGACGCAACGGGAAGTCAGATTCGGGCTGAGCGAGCTCAACGGTGAAGGTGCTGTCATCAACAACCTTCAGGCCTTCCATGGTCTCTTCGGTAGCACCTTCAGCTGAAACCTTGTCGTAGCCCTTGATGGATTCGAAGAAGTAGCTGTTCAGCTGTGCGTTCTTAGCAGCTGCACCAAAGTTCCATGCATCAACGAAGGACTGTGCGGTGACGGCCGTGCCGTCGCTGAACACATGGCCGCTCTTGATCTTGATGGTGTACGTCTGAGAATCTGTGGTCTCAATGGAATCTGCGATCTCGTTAACCGTGGCACCCTTGGCGTCATAGCTCACCAGACCGGTGAACAGCAGGTCCATGACCTTACCGCCACCAACTTCATTGGTGTTTGCGGGCAGCAAGCCGTTCTGCGGCTCGGTGTTATTGGCTGTGATGACCTTAGTGGTATCGCCGGCTGCGTTGGTTTCGTCACCAGCGCCACCGCCACATGCGGCCAGGGACATGGCAACAACTACTGCCAGGCCAAGTGCTTGGGAAGTACGCGACAAACGCATTTCCGCCTCCTATTGTGTGTTTTGGATTCGAGCAACGAGCCCCACAGACCCGGATCCTTGTTTGGCCGGGGGCAGTGGCTCAACTCATACTCATTGAGCCTAGCCGCAATATATTACCGGCAAGTAAACAAGCCCACATTTTGGAAGCATCTTAATAAAACTGAGACCTAGAACACAACACTGGTCCATTTTGGGCACAAAAAACCCGCCCCAGCAGAGCTGAGACGGGTTTTTTGTAGGAACTACTAGTTCTTGGCGCGTGAGCGGTACTGCTTGGCGCGGTCTCCGGCGTTGAGGATCAACTTACGGATACGAACTGCCTCAGGGGTAACCTCAACACACTCGTCTTCGCGAGCGAATTCGAGGGACTCTTCCAAGGTGAGGTTGCGCGGCGGCGTCATGTTCTCGAAGGTGTCCGAGGAAGCTGCACGCATGTTGGTGAGCTGCTTTTCCTTCGTGATGTTCACGTCCATGTCATCGGAGCGTGAGTTCTCGCCGACGATCATGCCCTCGTAGACCTCTGAGGTGGGCTGCACGAAGAAGTTCATGCGCTCCTGGAGCTTGATCATCGCAAACGGAGTAACCACGCCGGAACGGTCAGCCACGATGGAACCGTTGGTGCGGTATTCGATCGGGCCGGCCCACGGCTCGTAGCCTTCGGAGATGGAAGCTGCGATACCGGCACCGCGGGTGTCAGTCATGAAGCGCGTACGGAAACCGATCAGACCACGGGCGGGAACGACGAATTCCATGCGGCACCAGCCGGTACCGTGGTTGGCCATGTTGGTCATACGGCCCTTGCGAGCTGCCAAGAGCTGAGTTACGCCACCCAAGTATTCTTCGGGTACGTCGATGGTCATGTGTTCCATCGGCTCGTGAACCTTGCCGTCAATCATCTTGGTAACAACCTGCGGCTTACCAACGGTCAGCTCGAAGCCTTCGCGACGCATCTGCTCAACGAGGATGGACAGTGCCAATTCGCCACGGCCCTGTACTTCCCAGGCGTCGGGACGCTCGGTGGGAAGAACGTTCAGGGAAACGTTACCAACGAGTTCCTTGTCGAGGCGATCCTTGACCTGGCGTGCGGTGACCTTGTGGCCCTTGACGCGGCCGGCGATCGGGGAGGTGTTGATACCGATGGTCATGGAGATGGCCGGCGGGTCAACCGTGATCAGCGGCAACGGCTGCGGGTTGTCAATGTCGGTCAGGGTTTCACCAATGGTGATGTCTTCGATACCGGCAACAGCAACGATTTCACCCGGGCCAGCAGACTCAGCCGGAACACGGGTCAGTGCCTTGGTGGCGAGCAGTTCGGTGATCTTGACAGACTTAACCGTGCCATCCTGGCGGCACCAAGCAACGGTCTGACCCTTGTGCAGGGTGCCGTTGAAGATACGCAGCAGAGCCAAACGGCCCAGGAACGGGGAAGCGTCCAGGTTAGTGACGTGCGCCTGCAGGACACCTTCCGGGTTGTAGGTGGGGGCCGGAATGTGGTCCATGATGACCTTGAACAACGGCTCAAGGTCTTCGCTGTCCGGGGCGGCACCGTTCTCAGGCTGCACGGTGGAGGCGCGTCCCAGCCTGCCGGATGCGTAAACAACCGGAACGTTCAAAACGGCGTCGAGGTCCAGGTCAGGAACTTCGTCAGCCATGTCAGAGGCCAAGCCCAAGAGCAGGTCCATGGACTCGGCAACAACTTCATCGATGCGAGCATCGGGGCGGTCGGTCTTGTTGACCAACAGGATAACGGGGAGCTTTGCAGCCAGTGCCTTACGCAGCACAAAGCGGGTCTGAGGCAGCGGGCCTTCAGAAGCGTCAACAAGCAGAACAACGCCGTCAACCATGGACAGGCCGCGCTCAACCTCGCCACCGAAGTCAGCGTGGCCGGGGGTGTCAATGACGTTGATGGTCATGGCCAGGCCGTTAGCCGAAGGTCCGCTGTAAGCAACGGTGGTGTTCTTGGCCAAAATGGTAATGCCCTTTTCGCGCTCCAGGTCACCGGAGTCCATGACGCGCTCAGCAACGTCACCGTGAGAGGCAAAGGCGTGGGTTTGCTGCAACATGGCATCGACCAGAGTGGTCTTTCCATGGTCAACGTGCGCCACAATGGCGACGTTGCGCAGGTCATTGCGCGAGGCAGTATTGAGGGAAAGATCGCTCATGCGTGAAGACTCGTTTCAGTTGGGCCCGGCTGCAGGCCCGGAAGGGCTAAAGCAGAAAGTCACATTGATGGTTGGCCGCGATTATCGGCAGATAACACCATTCTAGACGAAGTGCCAAATGCGGCCTACCCACTTTATCCCATTGTGGGCATGTTTTCTAACACGCCAAACTGGCCTCCCTAGGCAATCCCGCCCGTTTTCCCGGATAAAGTACGACGGCGGCAGGCACCTCCCGTGACTAAGGTCACCTTTCGCCGTCGTGCTTTGTTCGGGACCGCCACAATCATGGGGAGGATGGCGATCACATCGAATTCCCGGCCTCGGGGAGCAAAGAGCAGGATCGCAAGGGCACCGACCAGCACCAGGCCCAAGCCGACCCAGCCGCCAAGGACACTGTTGCGCGTACGGGAGAGGTTCTTGTCGCCGTTGGCCGGTGGTGGAGGCAGTCTACGGGTGAAGCTCCCACCGATGATCGCCAACAGGAGTACCCTTGCGTTGCCCAAAGCCGAGAGCGAGCTGTTCAAAGGAGGCCGATAATTAGCGATTAAACTATTTGACGTAGGCCCATGCGGCGAGGCTGTGCCACGGCCCACTTGCCAGCGGTGAATGTGCCACCCCTGTGACGTGCTTTCCGGACGCGCTCAAGGTGGTGCGCTGGAACAACGGCAACCCGTAACCGGCTTCAACGACGAGCTTGTCAATCTGCATCTTCAGGGCATTCTGCTTGGCATCGTCGGGATTCAGCGCCAGTTGTTCGGTGAGCTGATCCACCACCGTGTTGGAGAAATTGTTGAAGTTGGAGGCAGCCGCCGTCCTGAAAATCTGTGGCACCTGAACCGAGCCAGTGGGGTTGCTGGTCCAGCCGTAGAGTGCCACGTCAAAGGCGCCTGACTTCAAGGCCGCAACCCAGTCTTTGGCATTTTTTCCAGCATCCGTCACAGTAAAACCAGCAGTGGCCGCAGAATAGGCGATCAATTGGTACTGGGCTACTCGTTCGGGATCGTCTTGGTTATAGAGGATGCGAACAGTGGGCTTGGCGCCGTCGAGCAATTCCTTCGCTTGCTCAATCCCTTCCGTTCGCACCAGGTTCGGATCAAATTCCTTGGTGCCGTTGCTGCCCGCAGACTCCCCATAGGGCGCCTGCTCAGGCCGAAAGACAAATGAATTGAGCACTTCAGCCTTGGTTTCGGCATCAGCTACAGCTACCAATGGTTGGGCTACCTGATCGATGATTTCTTGGCGGGGCACCGTGTGCAGGAATGCTTGGCGCAGTTCCTGCGAGGCTAGGACACCCTTGAAGTTCAGCACCACTTGGTCGAAACCCAGGCCCAGACCTTGCTGAGTCTGCGTACCGTCTTTCTCCAGTGCTTTCAGGGCGCTAACCCGTGCTTCTGAAACCTGTGTAGCGCCCAACGAGATGACATCGGCAGTGCCAGCTTGGAGGGCCGCAATCTGCTTGTCCGGATCGGACTGGTACTTGACGGTGAGGGTATCGAGCTTAGGTATCTCTCCCCAGGCATAGTCGGCATTGCGGGTCAGCACCAGTTCCTGATCTGCTGTGATGCCCTTGACAAGGTAGGGACCGTTAGAGAGGGCCAGTGACGGGTTGGGCATGCTGCGGCTGTCAAAGCCCGTGTTCCAAAAATCAGCCACTTTCCGCAGGGTCGGATCCGGCGGCACCTGCTTGGACGGGTCCCCCTGTTGCACGCTCTGCAGAACACTGGACAGGGCCGGCGCGTCGGCCAAGCCTGCCCGAACGGCCACAATATGTGCCGGAATGGACACCGTAGAGCCCAACGCGGTCTCCCAATCGGAGAAGGGTGTGGTGTACGTCAGGGTGAGCGACTTTCCATCGTCACTGATGACGGGCCGTTGCGTTTTTGCCAGTCCGGAGTGGTCACCAGCCGAAGAAAAATAGGCCGTGCCAGAGATGATGGAAAAGCTCTCATCCAAGATGGCATCGTTATACCAGCCAGATAAAGCAGCCCACTGGAGCATCAGGTCATCGGCGGTGACCGGTGCGCCGTCGGACCATTGCACACCGTCATTGATGGTGTATTTGACGGTCAAAGGGTTGTCCTTGACCTTTTCATAGCTGCCGAACTGCTCATTCGGCACGATCTTCAGATCGCTGCCCACGGTGTTGAACCCGGAGTGGGTGGCCACATCAATCCGGGTGTTGGTAGCAGTTTGTCCGGTGACGCTGGCGGCGTTGAAAGAGGTGAACGGCGCTGCTTCGAGCACCGTGACATTGCCACCCTCAGTTGCCGTGGGAGGGGCGCTAGATTCCTCGGGTGCAGGGGGTGTTCCGGTACAAGCACTTAGTGCAATGGCCAAGGCTGCAGCGGCAGCCAATACTTTGGAAATGCGTCCGGGCCGCATTCCACCTCCAGGTTCTTCGCTTCAACATGACCTCCGGGACGCCAAGGCTTTGAGCAAGGCGTTGAGCAAGGCTTGGAGCCGGTCCCGGGAATAATTCTGTTTGCTAGGGTACCGCAGCGGTCTGGACGGGAGCCGAACCACAGCAGTATCTCAGCGCGGGGTATCTCAGCGCTGACCGCGGCTGAATCACCCAAGGTGATCTCCGGCGTCGACCATTAATAGGGAGAAGCTAGTATCCGGTGACCCCGTCAACGCACTCGCGCAGCAGATCCACATGGCCCAAGTGGCGGGCATATTCCTCAATCATGTGCGTGTACACCCAGCGCAAATTCAGTTGCTGACCGTGCCGGATCCCCGGCAGCGCGGCATCGAGATCGGTAACACTCGCCGCAGCTTCACGTGAGTGATCCAGCTCCTGGCTGTAGGCAGCAACGTCGGCTAGGGCCGTGGCTTCAGTGGCACCGCTGAAGTCCGCATCGGGATCCTCCGCCTTGTAACGAGCGGGCTGATCGGTCCCGGCCACCGTGTTTGAGAACCAGTAGCGCTCCACATCGCTCAGGTGACGAACCACCCCCGCGATGCTCATGTTCGACGGCGGAACGGCGGCCTGGCACAGTTGCTCGGCAGTGAGCCCGCCAATCTTGATCGGCAAAGTGATGCGGTAGAACTCCAGCCAGGCCTCCAGCGATTCCCGCTCCCCCGCCATGAACGGCGGGCCAGTCCGGACATCCGGCATGACAGGGGTGCGCGGGTTCATCTCGTGTATGTGGTTCATGTGATTACTGTTGCACACCACTCAGCCCGCCACGCGTCAACCCTTGGGCCCGGTCAGCGCTCGGGGCTGGTCAGCGCCCGGGGCTGGTCAACGCCCACGCCGGAGGGCAGAATGGCGCCATGGCCTCACGCATAGAAAACTTTTCCATTGATTCCGATTCACCGTCCGCAATAGCCCACTTCTGGGCCGCGGCGCTGGGCTGGAGCATTACCTTCGACGACGGCGTGGAAGTGGCGCTGCAACCTCCCGCCGGCAGCCCGGAAGCTGGAATCCTGCCGGATCTTCTGTTCTTGAAAGTTCCCGAAGGAAAGTCGGTCAAGAACAGGTTGCACCTTGATTTGCGCCCCGATGATCAGCTCGCCGAGGTCGCCCGGCTGGAAGCGCTGGGCGCTACCCGAGTGGATATCGGTCAGGGAAGCTCGCACACGTGGGTGGTCATGGGCGATCCTGAGGGGAACGAGTTTTGTGTGTTGCGCACTTTGAGCGCAGCAGAAGGTTCGGCACAGGAGCCCGGGTAAACTTCACCCAGTGCCAAGTGGCACGTGTGAATTCCAAAGAAGGATATCCGTGAAGATCACGATCATAGGCGGCTCGCAAGGCACCGGAGCTCAACTGGCAACGCTGGCGCATCGAGCAGGCCACGAGGTGACCACGGTTTCACGCAGTGGCCTCACGCCACCCGGCACCCGTGCGGTGGCGGGTAACGCGAACGATCCTTCCGTGGTTGCAGAGGCTATCGCCGGAGCCGACGCCGTGGTGATCACCGTTGGCGCAGCTAAAGGCGTCCGCAATCATCGCGCTGCGGTCACCCAGACAATAGTTACTGCCATGCAGAAAACCGGATCCCGGCGAATCGTGGTGCAATCCTCGCTGGGTGCCGGAGATTCAGCTAAGCAATTGCCCGTTCTACTCCGCCCGATCATGACTGTTTTACTCGCGAAACCTTTGGCGGACCACAATGCGCAGGAATCGGCAGTCACCAGTGCGGGGCTGGACTGGACACTGGTTCGCCCCACCGGTTTGACCAATAAGCCGGCGGCCGGAACGTGGAAAGCCTTCGAGGTGACGAACCCGGCGCGTCTAGGCGGATCAATTCCGCGCGCTGACCTCGCCGCCTGTCTATTAGAAATCCTCGAGGACGACTCCACTATTGGCCAGGCTCTTGGCGTCAGCGCTTGAGTGGGGCTGATTCCCGGACACGCACGCAGGATCAGCACATCGTCGCCGTCAAATTTTAATGTCCACAGGACACTATGATGATTTTATGAACACCAAGACTTTTCCTCACCTAATGGCCTCCGGGCACATTGGCCCCATGAGTACAGCGAACCGCATTGTTCTGCCTGCAATGGACATGAATGTGTCCGAACATGGCGAAATCGAGCAGAGCGAGATCGATCATTACGTGGCGCGGGCTGCGGGCGGCGCGGGCCTCATCATCACCGGAGCCTGTGCCATCGCTTTCCCTTTCGGTGCAGCGTCAATGAAAGAGCCGGGACTCTCCGATGACAAATTCATCCCCGGGTTGAAGGCGCTGGCTGACGCCGTCCATAAGACAGGCAGCAAACTGTGTGTGCAGTCCACTCACCACGGCAAGGTGGCCCGCGTTGACACAGCAAATGGCCGTGCTCTGCTGGCACCTAGCAAACCGGACTACAGCTACAACATGTCAGCGTTGGCCGACAGCACCCCCACCGAACTTGGCAAGATGGGTGCGGCAACCGGCGGGAAGCAGGCCACATACCAAGAGATGAGCGCCGAAGACATATCTTGGCTCGTCACCACGTGGGCCGATGCTGCTGAACGCATTGCTAAGGCGGGCGCCGATGCCATTGAAATCCATGCGGCACACGGCTATATCCTGGGTGTTTTCCTCAACGAACGTGACAACAAGCGCACCGATGCATACGGTGGATCGTTGACCAACCGGGCCCGGTTAGCCTGCGATGTCATTAAGGCTGTGAAGGCTCGAGTTGGCGATAGCCTCGCTATTTTAGTCCGTGTTGCGGGCGAAGAATACGGACAAGTTGGTGGCCTGACCCTGGCTGAAGCCATCGAAGCTTCCGCATTGTTCGAGCAGGCCGGCGCCGATGCAATACATGTCACCGGCTGGGGCCGGAACCCCTTCGATAACTTCACCGACGGTCCGCTACCAAGCAAGGTTGGCGCCTACCTCGAGAATGCAGCCGAAATCAAGAAGCATGTTTCTGTTCCAGTGATCGCTGTTGGGCGCATGCTCCAGGACATCTCGGAGAAGGCAATTGCCGAGGGCAGGATTGATTTTGCTGCGATGGGCCGGCAGCTGCTCGCGGATCCAGAGTTGCCGAATAAGCTCCGCGCGGGCAAGCCGGAGCAAGTGCGCCCGTGCATCAACTGCTACTTGTGCGTTGCCGAGAACTTCTTCGATGACACACCGTTCTGTGCGGTGAACCCTGCCCTCGGCAATGAAACGCTGCTGCCGCTGAAGCCTGCCTCCGCCTCGAAACACGTTGTTGTTGTGGGCGCCGGACCTGCTGGCTTGGAAAGTGCGCGAGTGCTCACCGAACGTGGGCACCGGGTCACAGTGGTGGACAAGTCCGACCGGCTAGGTGGCACCATGTGGTTCTCCACCATGACCACCCCGGACAACGAACGGCTCTTGCGCTGGTTCAAGTCCGAGGTCAAGCGCCTGCGCATTGCGGTCAAGCTCAATACCTTGGCCACGGTTGAATCCATCCGCGCACTGAATCCAGACCACGTCATCGTGGCTACCGGCGCCGTGCGTCCTAAGCCTGATTTCCCAGGTGGAGACCCGCCCAACGTGCAAACCGGTGACACCTTGCGAGCCATGATGCTCGGCACCGCGACAGCGCAGGAAGCTGGCGCGGTATTGAGCACACTCGGCAAGCTGGGCCGGCTGTCCGGGGTAACCAAGAGCCCCGAGTTCGTCCGTCAGTTCACCAAATACTGGTTGCCTATGGGCAAGGACGTTGTGGTCATTGGTGGCTCCTTGGTGGGTCTGGAGCTTGCCGAATTCTTGGCCGAACGTGGGCGGAGTGTCACCCTGTTGCACGAAAGTCAGCAGCTGGGGTTGCCGTTGGCCATGCCGCGGCGTTGGAGCGCAGTGAAGGATGCCCAATCGCACGGCGTGAAGATTCACCGTAATGTCTCAATCGATCGCATCACGCCCAAGAGCGTCGAGTGGACCGAAGGAGACGCTACCTTCTCTGCCCCGGCCGACATGGTGGTCTACGCAGACGGAACCACAGCTGCGGCACCTCTGGCCAGTGAATTGCGAGCGGCTGGTTTCACCGCGGACGTCATCGGAGACGCAGGAGAAGTCAACTACATCCACGGCGCTATTCACTCCTCGTGGAACGTCACCACCGAGCTCTAACGCTTTTCCACGCTGAACCAACCACGCCGCCCGTTTCGATAAACGACACGGGCGGCGTTGTTGTCACTCTTCGCCCGCAAACGGGGTTTCTTGCCTAGCGTTTCTTTCCTAGCGCAGAGCTGTCCACGCTATCGTGAGCATATGGCCAAAATTCAGGGACTTGAAGAACTGCTGACCGCACTCAACGCCGGGGAAAGCATTCCCGGCGGCTCGCCGCATCACGCGGCGATGCATGCAGCGAGCCAAGAGTCGCTGCGCATCACTGCCGAGCTCAACGGCAATTACCACTCCCCCGAAGAAGTCCGCTCCCTGATGAGTGAACTGACCGGGAGCAAAATTCCCGAGTCCTTCATGCTCTTCCCACCGTTCTCCGCTGACTTCGGCAAGAACATTCGCTTCGGCGAAAACGTGTTCGTCAATAGCGGCTGCCGATTCCAGGATCAGGGCGGAATCGACATTGGTGAAGGTTCACTGATCGGCCACAACGCCGTCATCACCACGCTGAACCATGACATGCTCCCGAGCCGCCGGGCCGATATGCATCCGGCCCGCGTGGTGATCGGCAAAGGCGTATGGTTCGGGGCCAACGTCACGGTATTGCCGGGAGTGAGCATCGGCGATGGGGCTGTGGTTGGAGCAGGCGCAGTGGTGACCAAGGACGTGCCTGCAGGAGTCGTCGTCGTCGGTGTCCCGGCAAAACAAGTCGGCACGGTGCCCCAAGGCTAACAAGCTCTGCTAGCTCTGCTAGCTTGCTTGTTTTCTGAGCAGCGAAACATAAGCCACCACAAATCCTGCGGCAAGCGACCCCAGTCCCCCCATGGCCATATCAGCAATGGTGTCGTCGTAGGCGGTGAAAATTTGATCGCTAACCGCTGCCTTGCCAAGCCACTCCACCATTTCCCAGAGGGCACCGAGGGCCAACCCAATCATGGCTGTCAGCACAATCCCGGCGGGCTTGGTAAAAGTGGTGGATCGCGGATCCGGAACAATATTCCCCCGAGCCAGCAACAAGAACAAAGCAACAGCGATCACCCCATTGCCCACTAAGTGAACAACCAGATCCCACCAGCCAATACTGGTGTACAGATCAAAAATGTTGCTCCATGCCGCAATCAACAGCGAGCCAACAAAAAACATGTCCATCCCGGCGCGCATTCCCAAAAAACGCGGGGCCACAAACCCGGGTAAGGCAAAGGCAATAATCCCGGCGTCGCTCGGCTCCAGAAATACCGCGGCGAGCACCGCACTCAGCACAGCAAAGCACCGAAGAACCTCTGCAGCTAAATCCATTGCTCCCTGCGGACGGCGCAGAAAATTCTCAATCACTGCCCGCCTCCGCCCTGTTCAAAATGGACCACGGCGTGAACGGGAAGGTGGTCTGATCCCCATCCGCCGAGGTGGCGGTTGGCATTAATACCAGCCTGTGACACTCGGGTATCGGCGGAAAGCAGAATCGAATCAATACGCGGCCTGTTCAGACGCGGTTCACGGTACGAATTTAGAGTGCCCCACTTTTCGCTGACCCTGTTCTGCGCGGCGTCCCAAGCATCAACCAATCCGCCGCCAGAGAGCAGTTCGAGCAGCGGCGGAGAGCCCGCATCGGCATTGAAATCACCGGTGACTACCGTGGGTAATTCCCTGACTGCGGCCAGGTGAGCAATGGCCCGGGCAGAAGTCAGGCGTGAGCGTCCGGAGAGATGGTCGAGGTGGGTGTTGATGGCCTGAAATTGAGCCCCCGTTGCGCGGTCTAGGAAGATCCCGGACACGACAATGCGGGGAATGATGTTTCCCCACGATCGCGAACCCGCTTGAGTGGGCTGATCAGAGAGTGCGTTTTGTTCCCAGTCCAAGAGCTTGAGCCTGCCGGAGTCAAAAATCAGCGGGCAGCTTTCCCCTTCACCGTGAGGTCCACGGCCATGGCCCACAGCTCGATACATGGGGCCGAGAGATCTTTGGACAAACTCAGATTGGGCAGGCAATGTTTCTTGTATACCGATGAGGCTTGGCTGCTCTCCGTGAAGAAGTGAACGGAGTCGCGGTGCTCGCTGCTGCCAGCGGTCGGCGAGCCGTGTGAGGATTTCAGGGACTTCACGTCGAATATTCCAGCTCATGACGTGCAGGGCTGGCGCGGGCACTTTGCCAATCAGGATTTTAGGTGGCGGAGAATCCTCGGCACCGTGTTTACTTTCGACTCCGTGACGGTCTCCACCGCTGCCTTGGCTCATAGGCGCGCCTCACCATTGTGTCCAGAACCGTTGTGTCCAGAACCATTGTGTCCAGAACTGAGACTTCTACCTGCAGCCAGCCTGCGCCACCTCCGTGGAGGAAAATCATCCGGCCAGTGAATCATGACCGTGCGGAACCCTCGGTATGTCCGGCGCAAGAAAGCGCGCGCGCTATAAAAGGGACGCATCGACATGCCCATGGCAGCGGACCGCAAGTAGACCAAACGATGGCGCTCCCCTAGGTGAAAGGAAAGATCCAAGTCATCATGGATCTCGCAATCGTCCCGATGCGCCGAGCCACTCACCGATTCCCACGCCTCGCGGCGCATGGCTAGATTGGAGCCGAAAAGCGGCCGGTGTCCCAAAGCTGGAATCGCTGCAAGCGAATAGGCCGTGAGATACATGAAGGCCAACGGTCTACGTAGAAACGCCGGTCCGTCAATGAACCGTGCCGGGCCTGTCAGCACGGAGGTCTCTGGGTTGTCCTGAAAAGCTGTCACTATATCTTCGATCCAAGACGATGATGGCAAACAATCGGCATCTAAACGAAGAATAAGATCTCCGCTCGCATGATCGTAACCGCGGGAGCTTGCTGCCGGAATACCCGGCTCGGAGCAGCCGATGACCGTTGCTCCAGCGAGAGTTGCGGTGAGTGCCGAGTCATCGGTTGAACCGTTGTCCACCACAATAATCTCGTCGGCTCTCATGGACTGTGCATGCAGCGCTTCCAGGCACCGGGCCAAGAGCAGGCTGTCGTTCTTGACCGGTATAACTACAGAAATGCCGAACCGGGAGACCTGATGCGGCTGGTCAGCGAGCACTTCTTGCACCTCAGCTTCGGGCTGCGATTCGATATTCATCGACTCTAGGTTATCGTCTCTGGGGCAGAGGCGGCTGCATTGTCAGCCGCGGGTGTCCTATTGCAGCACGGGATTGTCAGCCGCGGGCCGTACTGCTGGAACCAACGGAAAATCTACCGTCCAGCCCGATCAGGTGATCTCCGATCCGCGACCCGCAAGAATGTGTCCTCGCTGTCAGGACGGTTCAGGATCATTGAGGGGCCACTGTCCTTGGCAATGACGTTGTTGATAATCGGGTGTTGGGCTGGGATGCTCGACGGCGGATGGTTAGGCTGGGCGAATGGCAACAGTAATTCTTGTGCGGCACGGCCGCACCACAGCGAATGCAACTGGGCTCCTGGCTGGCCGTGCTGCCGGCGTCAGTCTGGATGCATTGGGGCAGGATCAGGCGACTCGAACCGGCGAAAGGCTCGCGCCGGTGCCTCTGGCCGGGGTGGTGTCGAGCCCGCTTGAACGTTGTCAGCAGACCGCCCAGTTCATTCGAGACCGCCAATCCGGATCGCCCTACGCGCCGCTTGAGCCCGATCTCATCGAGTGTGATTACGGTCAATGGCAGGGCCGACTGCTGAGTGAACTCGCAAATGAGGATTTGTGGCCAGTGGTCCAGTCCCAACCATCCGCCGTCGTATTTCCTGGCGGTGAATCCATGGCTGCCATGCAGGCTCGAAGCGTGTCCGCCATCCGACGTCTCGATGCTGCCTTCGAAGCCGAGCACGGTCCAGGAGCTGTGTGGGCGGCGGTAAGTCACGGTGACATTATCAAGTCAATCCTGGCTGACGCCCTCGGCATGCACCTTGACCTTTTTCAGCGCATCAACGTGGGACCGGCCTCCATTTCGATCGTGCGCTACGGAGCTGGCCGGCCCAGCGTGCATGCGATGAACACAGATGCGGGTGATCTTTCGTGGCTCTCAAAGGGCGTTCATGCAGGAGACGCGCCAGTGGGCGGCGGCGCTGGGCAACAGGCGCCATGAACCTCTTGGGCCTAGAATACTGACATGCCTACACGTGTTCACGATTTTTCCTGGCCTGATCGGGTCGTCATTGGCACCATTGGCCTTCCGGGTGCGCGTACGTTCTATTTGCAGGTGCGCTCCGGGAAGCAAATAGTGAGTATTGCCCTGGAGAAGCAGCAATCAGCTCTGCTCGCGGAGAAGATCGAGGAAGCACTCGATCAGCTCATCACCGTGGAGGGCAACCCCTTCAGCGTCCCAACGGGCACTCCCATTGAGCTGGTGGACAATGACCCGCTCGAGGACGTTGCGGAGCAATTCCGCGCGGGAGTCATGAGCTTAGGGTGGGACCCAGCCACGGCCCAGATTGTCATTGAGGCCAGCCCGCTCACCGAAGATGCCTTCGATGATGACAACGACGAAGAGCTCCACGAGATCGGGGCCGAACAGACCGAAATGCTACGCGTGCGCATGCCAGTGGGCACCGCCCGCGCATTCGCCAAGCGCACACGCGAGATTGTAGGTGCTGGGCGCCCGGCTTGCCCGCTTTGCGGTTTCCCCGTGGACCCTGACGGACACATCTGCACACTGCCTGAGGTCTGATGCCAATGCCGCAGCTTGTGACCGCTGAGCTGACACTCAACGGCCGTATTACGACAGCATCAAACGCGACATTTCTTGGCAGTATCGGCGACGTAGAAGTGGTCTATAAGCCGATAGCAGGGGAAAGCCCACTGTGGGACTTTCCGCATGGAACACTGGCCCATCGGGAGGTGGCCGCTTATCGTATCTCGCAGGCTATGGGCTGGGACGTGGTGCCCCAGACTTGGCTGCGAGATGGTCCGGTGGGCGAAGGAATGGTGCAGCTCTGGCAAGAGCAAGATCCCGCCCAGAACGCTGTGGATTTAATCGCTGCAGACCGCGTGCCTGGAACCAGCTGGAAGCAGGTTCTCACGGGAGAAGGTGAGAACGGGGAGATCGTTGCCCTGGTTCACGAGGATTCGCCGGCGCTGCGGCACATGGCGGTGTTCGACGTCGTGGTTAACAACGCCGACCGCAAAGGCGACCATGTTCTTTCCATGGCTGACGGCCACCGGTATGGAGTTGACCACGGGCTCACCTTTCACCACGACAACAAGTTGCGCACGGTGCTGTGGGGATGGCTGGGAGACGCGCTTACAGCGGAGGAACTCTCAGGTATTGATCGTGTCAGTGCGGGGCTCGACGGCGCGCTGGGCCAAAGTTTGGCGGAGCTGATCAGTGCTAAAGAGATTACAGCGCTCGCCGATCGCTGCGAAAGCTTGCGTTTGGCGGGGCGATTTCCAGCTCCCAGTGGTGAGATGCCGGCCGTGCCCTGGCCGCTTTTCTAACACCACGCAGAAGGTTCCCAGTAGGTCAGGAGCTACAGGCTGACTCGCGAATCCATTTGGTCTTTAGTCAGCAGTACTTAGTTAGCAGTTCCGCGGGAAGATGACAGGAATCCGCGGGGAAACGCGCGAGCCGATTCTGATGCTCTTGGGCGCTTCGCACATAGTTGGACAGCGGCAGAACTTCTACGGCGATTCGGTCGGCGTCGTCCCTCGCCTCGATGAAGGCCCGAGCCTCTTCGAGGTGACGCAAATTGTTGGAGTACACGCCTGTGCGATATTTCTGACCAAGGTCCGGCCCCTGTTTGTTAACACTGTAGGGATCGGTGATCTCAAAGAGGTACGCCATCAGCTGCTCGACACTAACAAGCGTCGGATCAAATCGCGTCAATACGCATTCCGCATATCCACAGTAGTCACCGTCGAGGCGTTGGCTGTCGCCGTTGGCCCTTCCAGCCTCGGTGAACGTCACCCCGGGCAGGGTCGCGATGAAGGCCTGCACTCCCCAGAGGCAGCCGCCCGCGAGGTATAGCTCCTCAACCTCGCGCTCTGCATTCATGTACCGATCCTACTGGTGCCTGCGCGACGTTTGTGCATGTAGCAGATCAGATGGCTACCGATGCCGTAGCGGCGATATCCCTCACGAATCGCTTCGCAGGGCCATCCCGGTCAGCTTCAGCAGCGATGCGCTCGATCGCCGAGCTCAGCTCGGATAGGTCGATCTCAGCCGGCTTCCCATCTCTCCCAAGTGATATCCCAGATCCTTGCCACATCTCAATCCTCATCGCTGCTTGAACATTCGTTAAGGACGTTTTAGCGCCGCGTACAGAAATGCCCGGAATGTAAAAGCAGTCCGGGCATTTCTTGCGGTCAAGATCGAAACGGTTCTAAAGGTTTAACCGGAACTCGACCGAGTTCCGGTACTCGCCAACCTTTGCACAGCCAAGCCTTCTGAGCATTCTTCAGAGCATCGCCCGCATGGCAAGCGAGTTGTTGATCTCGAAGCCAGCTTTCTCGTAGATTCCTCTGCCGCTTTCCGCGGCCATGAGTTCCGCACGCTCCACGCCAGTTCCCCTGGCCCACGCCAAAACAGCTTCGAACGCCGCTGAGCCGAAGCCTCGCCCACGGTGTGTAGGAAGTGTGCAAACGTTATTTATCAGCACGTCGCCACTCGAAGCATGCGTGAGCAGCGGCACGCCATGCGGCGCCGGATGCATCAATGTCCATTGCGTCGAACATTTCTGTTCGCAATGCCATCAATGCAGCAATATCCGGAGCCGCTGCTCGTCACACAGATAAGTCCTGCTCTGAAGTCAATCGACGCGCCATATCTGCTAAACGTTCAAGCGATCTTGAGCGGCGTGATCGCTGCGACCTGATCGAGCATGCGATCTTGGGCGATTTCCAGTTCGTAGCGACTTTGCAGGTTGAGTCAGAACTGCGGGTCTATGCCAAAGTACCGTCCAAGTCGCAACGCGGTGTCAGCGGTGATGGCCCGCTTGCCGTGCACGATCTCATTGATCCGCCGCGGCGGCACGCCAATCGATACGGCAAGCTTGTTCTGTGTAATACCAAACCCCTCGAGGAAATCCTCCATCAAGACTTCTCCCGGATGGATAGGCGGGCCAAGCTTCTCTGACATCATTCCTCCTCAGTGGTAGTCGACTATAGCAACGTCTTCGGGTCCAGCATCGGTCCACCGGAAACAGATCCGCCATTGGCCGTCGGCCCGGATACTGTACTGACCCGCTCGATCGCCTTTGAGTGCTTCCAACCGGTTACCGGGAGTAACGCGCAGGGCGTCGAGCGATAGCGCAGCATCCAGAGGATGCAACTTCCGATTCTCTGTCTTGTGTCTTCGCGGATCAAGTTTCTTCGCCGGCTCGCGACGCCAAACACGTTCAGTAGCGCGGTCTGCGAAGGATCTGATCACACGATTAGCGCATAACGCAGCGCGTCAATAACGCTAGACGTTAGACCTGAACTCCACGACGTCGCCGCTCGTGCCAACCTCGCAATCAGAGCGGCAGACCGGCCTCGTCCTCGTCGTCCGGTGTAATGATCATGCCTTCGTGCGATACCGTCGCGCCAATCATCTTGCCCCTTCTATCAAGGAACACCACATCAACATCACCCAGCCCAGTCCATTGAGCTGAGCTCGTGGCTTCAGGAAAGAAACAACCAAGACTGTCAATGGCTCGGATAATGGCACGATCGTAGACATACCTCCGCTTAATCACTGTAGGACGTGGCCGAAAATAATAACCATTCCCAGGCTCGACACCGACTGTTCGGATAGATTCCAGGTGCCCTAACTGCTCCAGCAGTGGGTGGTTGCCGTCGCCATTATTAAAGACAAAATCTACGTAAGCGGTAATCGGACGAAGTGAGTGCATCCACGCGGACTGCTCAGCGCGTGATACGAACTTCCCATACCCAGAAGACACGGTCACCTCTTTGACGTTTTATGAGTCGATGAGCTTTCAGACTAATGAAAGAAAGCTGGATCCGCACCAAAGTGCGAATCCAGCCCTCTCACCGCGAAACCAAACTAGAGGTTGAAGCGGAACGCGACTAGACGTTAAACCTAAATTCGACCACGTCGCCGTCGTGCATGACGTATTCCTTGCCTTCAATGCGAACCTTGCCCTTGGCCTTAGCCTCGTGCATGGAACCGGCCTCGATCAGGTCATCGAAGTGAACGACTTCAGCCTTGATGAAGCCGCGCTGGAAATCGGTGTGAATGACACCAGCAGCCATGGGAGCGGTATCGCCCTGGTGGATGGTCCAGGCGCGTGTTTCCTTGGGGCCAGCGGTGAGGTAGGTCTGCAGGCCCAGAGTGTGGAACCCAACGCGAGCCAACTGGTCCAGACCGGACTCTTCCTGACCACTCATCTCCAGCATTTCGCGGGCTTCTTCTTCGTCGAGCTCGACGAGGTCCGATTCCAGCTTGGCGTCCAAGAAGATCGCGTCGGCAGGAGCTACGAGTGCACGAAGTTCTGCCTGACGCTCCGGGTTGCCCAGAACGGCATCATCGACGTTGAACACGTAGATGAACGGCTTGGCAGTCAGGAGCGAGAGTTCCTTCAGATGTTCCATCTCGAGCTTGTCGCTCTTGATGGAGGAGAAAATAGTGTCGCCGCGTTCAAGGACAACCTGAGCAGCCTTAATGGCGTTCAGCTCAGCGGCCGCGCGCTGCTTGAGCTTAACAGCCTTCTCAATGCGCGGGATTGCCTTCTCGACCGTCTGCATGTCGGCCAGAATCAGCTCGGTGTTAATGGTCTCCATATCCGAGCTCGGATCAACTTTGCCGTCAACATGGATTACATCGGGGTCATCGAAGACCCGGATAACCTGGGCGATGGCCTCGGCTTCACGGATGGTGGCCAGGAACTTATTGCCTAGGCCTTCCCCTTCCGAGGCGCCCTTGACGATGCCGGCAATGTCCACGAAGGTCACTACTGCCGGGAGCAAACGGGCGGATCCGAAGACCTCGGCCAGCTTTGCCAAGCGGGGATCGGGCAGGCTAACAATGCCAACATTGGGCTCGATCGTGGCGAACGGGTAGTTCGCTGCGAGCACGTTGTTGCGTGTCAGTGCGTTGAAAAGGGTTGATTTGCCGACGTTGGGCAGTCCGACGATGCCAATAGTAAGAGCCACGGTAAGTGATTCTACCGGTTGCCAGAGGTTTAAGCTTCTTTGCCCACCAGCGGCGAATCCTAGAATGTCAGTGCTGCGTGCGAAGCTGGTTTCATGAATGGAATCGGCTGGCTAGTAGCAGTTTTAATGTTGGTTATTGGAGCCGTAGTGGGCGCCGCGGCAGTTGCGTGGGTGCTGCTGGCGAGGCTGCGCGCGGCTAATGAGGAAGCCGACGCCGCCCATGACCGCGCCTCGTCGTTGAGCGTAAATTTTGCGGCAGCTGATGCTGAGCGCAGGTTGCTCGCCTCGCAGAACCATGCCCTGTCCGCGCAGCAGAGTTCAGACTCTCATGTGCTGCAGGCTTTGGGTCCGGTGTCCGAGAAGCTCAATGCCGTCCAACGACAGGTGTCTTTGCTGGAGCGCGACCGCGTTGAACAGTACGGCCAGCTCGCGGAGCAACTTCGCGATGCCCGGGATGCGGACGCCAAGTTGCTGGCCACCACGTCTTCATTGGAGGCTGCGCTGCGCTCCAACAGTGCCCGAGGCAAGTGGGGCGAGGTTCAGCTGCGCCGCGTAGTGGAGTCCGCCGGCATGCTGGCCCATGTCGATTTCTCGGAGCAGGTCCACACCTCCACGGACGACGGAGTACACCGCCCTGACATGGTGGTGCGTCTGCCCGGAGGTAAGGAGTTGGTGCTCGATGCCAAGGTTCCGCTGACTGCATTCCTCAATGCGCACGACGCCGGCGCAACAGATAGCGCCGCGTCTGCCCAACACTTGACTCGCCATGCGAAAGCCGTGAAGGCTCATATTGATGCGCTGGCGAACAAGCAGTACTGGACTTCTGCGTTGAACTCCCCCGAGCTGGTCATTTGTTTTGTCCCCGTGGAGTCCATTCTCTCTGCAGCTCTGAACGCGGATCCGGAGCTCCTTGACTACGCCATGAGCAAGAACGTTGTCTTGGCTTCTCCCATCTCCCTCATGGCCATTTTGAAGGCTGTGGCCTTCAGTTGGCGTCAAGACGTACTCACGGAGAGCGCCAAAGAGCTCTTTGAGCTTTCAGCCCAGCTCTACACGCGTCTGGGCACTATGGGTGAGGCCGTTTCTGCGGTGGGTGTCTCCCTGAAAACCAGCGTTGACCGGTACAACAAGCTGGTGGGCACCCTAGAAGCCCGAGTGCTACCCACAGCTCGAAAGCTCAATGCGCTGGACCCCAAAACCCTAGAATCCCCAGCTCAGGTGGAGAGTACTCCCCGCATGCTCACGGCGCCGGAGTTCCACACCACAGACAGCCACGCCGAACTTCACGCCGCTGATATCGGGAGAGCCAGCTGAGTTCATTAGCTACAGTTCCCGGATCTGAATCGGTGAGGCCAAGTTCGCCAATCTGAATCCCCGAACCAAAACGGAGTGGCTCGAACCACCTGGTTCGGGCCACTCCGTTTTGACTTACTGGGAATCTCAGCGAAGGATTAGAGCAGGTTGGAGCTCCGCACACCCTTGTAGTCGGGATCTCCCGCTGCCTTCATAGTGGCGCGCAGTTCCTTGGGCAAGGAGAAGAGGATGTCTTCCTTGGCCGTGACCACTTCTTCTACGGATCCATAGCCGTACTCCGCCAGCAGTCTCAGGACATCCTGGACGAGAATTTCCGGCACTGATGCGCCACTGGTGACACCGACTGTGGCCGCACCAACGAACCAGGCCTCATCAATTTCATTGGCAAAGTCAACGCGGTGTGAAGCTTTGGCGCCATACTCGAGCGCAACCTCCATGAGACGAACGGAGTTCGATGAGTTGGCTGAACCGACCACAATCACCAAGTCTGCCTGCGGCGCTATCTCCTTGATGGCCCCTTGACGGTTGGTGGTGGCATAGCAAATATCATCACTGGGCGGATCCTGCAGTTTGGGGAACCGTTCGCGCAAAATATCCACAATCTCCATAGCCTCATCGACCGAGAGAGTGGTTTGAGAAAGCCAGATCAGGTTGTCCGGGTCTGCAACTTCGAGTGTGCGCGCCTCTTCTGGGTTGTTCACAATGGTGGTGCTTTCGGGCGCCTCGCCGTACGTGCCTTCCACTTCCTCATGACCCTCGTGGCCGATCAGCAGGATGTGCTTGTCTTCCCCAGAAAAGCGCACGGCTTCCTTGTGAACTTTTGTCACCAACGGGCAGGTAGCGTCAATGGTCCGCAGACCCCTATCTGCTGCCGATTGAACCACGGCCGGTGAGACGCCATGGGCAGAAAAGACCACTAGTTCACCCTCTGGAACCTCCTCATTTTCCTCGACGAAGATGACGCCCTTGGCTTCTAACGAGGTGACAACGTGGACGTTGTGCACAATTTGTTTGCGCACGTAGACCGGAGCGCCGTGGTGTTCGAGTGCTTTTTCGACAGCGATCACAGCGCGGTCAACGCCAGCGCAGTAACCTCGCGGGGCTGCCAGCAGGACGCGCTTTTCTCCGGTGACCGGGGCGGCTGCAGCCACCTCTTCGGGCGACCTGCGACGACGCGGAACGACGGGCATGGATAAGGAAACGGCAGTGGTGCTCATAGCCACCATCCTACGTGGTACGCCGCCGCTTAACCATGAGAGCTACACCACCGACGGCCGCCATTACCCCAGCGATGACGAACGTACCGGTGATTCCGCCTTGCCAGCTGGCCCGGGCCAGCGCCCCTAACTGGATCCCGAATTGTTGCGCAATCTCCGGTCCCACAGTCATCCCAGCCAAAGCGCTCTCCACGAATCCCGAGCCGAACAGCCACAACAGTGCTACGGCGGCAAGACCGGCACCACCGAGGATGAGCGTTAGTGCCCGGCGGCGGGCCACAATCACTCCCAGCGCTAGAAGGTCGACGGCGATGAACACCATCCAGCCTGACCAGCCTCCCAGCTTGGTCCCCAAGGGCAGCGCTTGAGCGACCTTGGGCTGGTCCACACTGATGACCACGTCTTCGGGCGTCGACAGCGGCACACCCAAGTTGGCAGATACATTGGCCGCCACCAGTTCCACCAGTGGCGCAATGTCCAGTTTCAGATCGCCCTGAACGTCTTGATTCCCGGCGGCATTAAAGGTCAGCGCGTGACTTCTTTGCAGTGTCTGAGTCCATGCAGCCTCATAGCCAGGATCGGTGTGCAGAGACCGGGCTGCCGATGTGATGAGGGCACCTGCAAGTTCATTGAGCTGAGTGGGCAGGTTCAAGGACCCGGTGACCTGATCAGCAACCAGTGCGGACAGACCCTCTTGGAACTCACTATTGCTACCTAGCGGTCCTGCGAGCTTAGTAAATCCGGGGCCGTCAATAACATTGCGTTGCAGCCAGAGCGACGGCCCGGCAATTGCAGCGAGCAGCAGGGCCGCAATAACGAGAAGTGCCGAAAGTGCAGTACGCATGAAATATCCCTCAACCACAAAAGTGCTGCCAATAATCCCCCATGGTAGTTCATGCCTGTGGATAGCCGCGCTCGCGTGTCAGTGCCTAAAGATAGAGTTGCTATCAAGTAACAAAACCCAAAGAACAAAAGCACCAGACCAGGCTGGCATCCAGGAGCAAAGGACGGCGAAACTTTCATGACGGAACCACCGGTGAGGAAGGTCCTAGCATCCACGGCTGCGGACACAACTCCAGATAACCCGTGGCCTTTGCAGTTGTTGAGTCAGAAACTCAAGACCCACATTGAAAAAGCTCCCCCGGCTTGGGTTGAGGCTCAGGTGATCGAGCTGAACAAGCGCGCCAATGTCAGCTACCTGACCCTGCGCGACATTGATGCGGAAGTGTCCCTGAGCGTTACAGTGTGGGGGTCTGTTTTGAGCCGGCTGGAGGCCCCGCTTGAACGTGGGTCCCGTGTGGTGGCCCAACTCAAGCCTGATTTTTGGCTTAAGACAGGCCGGCTCTCCATGCAGGGTCAGGATATTCGTCCTGTTGGTCTGGGAGACCTGCTCGCCCGAATCGAAAAGCTGCGCCAGGCCTTGGCTGCCGAAGGCCTCTTCGACCCACGGCGCAAGAAAGCTCTGCCCCTACTCCCGCACCGAATCGGCCTCATCACCGGGCGTAATTCTGACGCCATGAAAGATGTTCTGCGTAATGCCGCGTTGCGCTGGCCCGCCGTGGAGTTTGAGGTTCGCGAGGTCGCGGTTCAGGGTGTCAACGCTGTCACCGGTGTCATCGGGGCTTTGGAAGAACTTGATGCTGACCCCCGCGTAGATGTCATTGTCATCGCCCGAGGCGGTGGATCATTAGAGGATCTGCTGCCTTTTAGTCATGAGTCGCTGGTACGCGCAGTAGCTGCGGCAATGACTCCTGTGGTCAGCGCCATTGGTCACGAGGCCGACCGTCCCCTTCTGGACGAAGTTGCCGATCTCCGCGCTTCAACCCCCACCGATGCTGCCAAGCGGATTGTTCCCGACGTTGGTGAGGAACTGCGCCGTGTGGACCAAGCCCGCACGCAGCTCAATCGCCGCATCAGGGAGATGTTGGACCGTGAAGGCGAACGGCTGGCCTATCTGCGCACCCGCCCAGTTTTGGCCAACCCACAATCCATGCTCACAATCAGGCACGACGACGTCGCCGCCTTGAGCAGTCGTGCTCTGACCGCGGTACGCACCCAGGTGGGGCGACACTCGGATCAGCTAATGCATCTGCGTGCTCAAGTACGCGCCCTGTCACCGCAAAAAACGTTGGACCGCGGCTACGCAGTGGTCCAACTGGAGGACCGTAGCATTGTCCGGTCCCCCGAGCAGATCACCGCTGGCGCAGCATTGAAAATTCGTGTCGCCGGCGGAGATTTCACGGCCACCAGCACCGCCGCAAGCTCTGCCGCAGCCACAAAAACAGAAACAGCCACAAAGGAATCCGTATGAGCCCCGCAGCAGCCACCGTCCCCAATTCAGACATCACTGCCCTTAGCTACGAGCAGGCCCGCGAACAGCTCATGGGTGTCGTCAACCAGCTCGAAGCTGGCAGTTCCAGCCTGGAAGATTCCTTGGCCTTGTGGGAGCGCGGTGAAGCTCTGGCCAAGCGCTGTGAAGAATGGCTCGAAGGCGCCAAAGCCCGGCTGGACGCGGCCCGTACCGAGGCCGAATAAGACACTTTTCAGGTGCTGCGCCGCGCTTTAGCCCTTTTCTAACCTGGCGCGTTCTTTAGCCAGATCGAAATCTCCGGCTGGCCACTGCAAATCCAGTCCGCCCAATGCTTTGATGAGGATCTCTTGGACGGCCATGCGGGCATACCATTTCTTGTCGGCCGGGACCACGTACCAGGGCGCTGTTTCAGTGCTCGTCTTCTCGAACATCTTTTGGTAGGCATCCATATAAGACTTCCAATGGGCACGCTCATCAAGATCTGTGGGGCTGTACTTCCAATACTTCGTGGGATCGTGCAGCCTCGCGGTGAGCCGCTCCAGCTGTTCCTCGGGGCTCAGATTCAGCATGATCTTCACGATCGTGGTCCCTGACGCCGCCATCTCTGCTTCAAAATTGTTGATGGCCTGGTAGCGCCGCTCCAGTTCGGTCTCATCAGCCCACCCGTGGACCCGGTGAATTAGCACGTCTTCATAGTGCGACCGATCAAAGACCCCCAGCATGCCCGGACCAGGAACAGCGGGCCGCACGCGCCACAGGAAATCGTGGGCTTTTTCATCATCCGTGGGCGCTTTGAATGTGGTGAGTTTTACACCTTGCGGATCCACGGCACCCACTACCCGGCCCACAATGCCGCCCTTACCTGCTGTGTCCATGGCTTGCAGAATCAGCAGCGCCGATTTTTTTCCACCAAAACGGCTTTCAGCAAATAGCTGTTCTTGCAGTTGGGCCAAAACTTCCGCGCGTTCTGCCAAGGTGGCGACGCCGTCGGCCTTGTCCCCGACAAACCCGGGTGCGACATTGGTGGGCTGTTCCCCCAAGGAAAAACCCTGCCCTACGCGCAGAATCTTGGAAGGGTGATCGGTAAAACCAAGCGGCAGGGACACAATAGGCCTTTCCTAGGGTTTGTACGTGCTGAGGAACTCGGCAATTCGTCCAATGGCTTCTTCAAGATCCACAACATTGGGCAAAGTGACAAGACGGAAATGGTCAGGTTGGAGCCAGTTGAACGCCCGGCCGTGGGAGACCAAGATCTTTTGTGACTCCAGCAGCCCCAGGGCGAACTTCTCATCATTCTTGATGGGGTACATCTCTGCGTCAAGCTTCGGGAACAGATACAAGGCGCCCTTGGCCTGATTGACAGAGACACCGGGGATCTCGTTGAGCATGCGGTAGGCCAGGTCTCGCTGCTCCAGCAGCCGCCCGCCGGGCAGGATCAAATCATTGATGCTCTGATGCCCACCTAAGGCTGTTTGGATGGCATGCTGTCCCGGAACATTGGCGCATAACCGCATATTGGCCAACAAGTTAATGCCTTCGAGGTAGTCCGCGGCAGCAGCCTTAGGGCCCGAAATGGCCAGCCAGCCGGACCGGAATCCACAAATCCGGTAAGCCTTGGACAATCCGCTAAAGGTCATGCACAACACGTCATCGCCAGTAAGGCTGGCCGTGTTGATGTGCACGGCGTCTTCATAGAGGATCTTCTCGTAAATCTCGTCCGAGAAAACCACTAAATTGTGCTTGCGTGCCAGATCGATCATGCCGGTCAGGATGTGATCCGGATACACAGCCCCCGTGGGGTTGTTGGGGTTGATGATGACAAGGCCCTTAGTCTTGGGCGTAATCTTTGCCTCTAGGTCATCCAGATCCGGCCACCACTCGTTGTCCTCATCGCACAGATAGTGGATGGGCCTGCCGCCGGCAAGGCTCACCGAGGCCGTCCACAGCGGGTAATCCGGTGCCGGGATCAGCACTTCGTCGCCGTTATTCAGCAGTGCCATCAAAGACAAGGTGATGAGTTCACTGACGCCATTGCCCAAGTACACATCATCGACATGAATGTTGTGGATCCCGCGCGTTTGGTAATACTGCACCACTGCTGTGCGGGCAGAGAAAATTCCACGGGAGTCAGAGTAGCCCTGGGCGTGTGGGAGATGGCGGATCATGTCCACCAAAATCGCGTCGGGCGCTTCGAAGCCAAACGGTGCTGGATTGCCAATGTTCAACTTCAGGATCCGGTGACCTTCAGATTCCATCTGCTGCGCTTTCTGCAGCAAAGGTCCCCGAATGTCATAGAGAACGTTATGAAGCTTGGTGGACTGGGTGAATTCTGCCATTTATCAAATATGGCACACCCCGCCCCTGAATTTGAGCTGGAACCGGCGCAGTGTCCGGGCCAATGCCAATCAAGTGGCTTGCTGGCCGCTTCAGGAGCTGGCTTTGACTAATCCGACCTGGATCAACCATGCCGTGGCCACTTCAGAGAAGTCGCCGAAATACCGGTCTTGGGCCAGCCGGTTCAGGTTAGCCAGTTCCTCGGTGGAGAGAGCACCGCTAACCTTATTGAGGATGTCCTGGACCTCCGCCGGGACGGTTTTCTTATCGACCAACGGAACCACATTTTGTTCTAGGAAGAGGCCCTTGGTATCTGCCAATGACACGAGCGCGTTGTCTGCTATGGCTGGCGCAGAGCTGTGGATGTCGGCGACCTGAATGTCATCGCGCAGTAGAGCCCACAACAGATCATCACTGCTGCCATCGAACAGCGGTTCCAAAGTCACATACTTCTTAGGTACGCAGTTGTAGTCGCTGCCCAATCCGGCCAGTCCTCTGCCCTTTTCGTTGAACCCAGCAGGTCCTCCCAGCAGCAGCTTGTCGCAGATTTTTGCCAGATCCTCGATGGACTTGAGCTGGTATTTTTCAGCTGTGGCTGCCGTTACCACCAAGTTATCCACATCGAGGGCCTTGGCAGCATCCAGCACACTGACGTCATCGGGAACGGCGTCTTTCAGCGCACTAATGACCTCGGCTGGCGCCTCAGCGGTACTACTTGGGGTTAAGGCAGTCAGCAGTTCACGGGAATAGCCAGGTGCAATATCGCCGCTTCCGGCCGCTAATCCTGACAATTGGTCCTGAGCTGTTACCGGGGTTGCTTCCACCACGGTCTTGATCCCGGCCGCTTTGAGCGCCGCCGCATATGCGTGGGCCACCAGGATACCTTCGGCAGGGCTCACGCCAGAGGGAGACAGCGGAGCGGAAATAGTCAGCGCCGGAACCTCCACAGTCAGAGAACTGCTGGGGATCGTCACGATAGGTTCGGGAGTGCAGGCAACAAGGGTGCCTAAAACGACGCATGCGCTGAGTGCAGCGGCCAACCTCTTGCGCACTTGAAACTCCCTGATTCCCTGATTCTGACTGCCGCGATGACAGCTTCTGTTGAGTACGGGTTACCCCAAATCCTCAACATACGTTACCTCGACACCACCTAAATTCGGCTGCTCGTGAAGTACTCCGTAGCTTCCGCCGTGTTCCAACTCAAGCACCGTGATCTTGTTTACGCCAGCTTTGAACAGCGGGGCAGGAATGTAGAGCGTCAGTTGCGGCCCCACCTCCCAGAAACGGCCCAACAAAAAGCCATTGACCCACACCACACCCTTGCCGAAACCGGGCAGGGCAAGGTAACTATCTGCCGGTTCGTCAACGTGCAGTTCGCCATGGAAATAACCGGGGCCCGCGTGACCAGTCTCCGTCTCCGTCTCCGTCTCCGATGCCATCACACCACCTGAAATAGCGGAGCTTTCTGGATTTTCGGCACGGTCCGGTGCCACACCAAGCACAAGCAGTTCCGATAGTGGGTTATCCACATTGACTGCTCGCTGCTCCCAGTGGAAGACGTAGCGCTGGTTGATCAGGACGCCGTCGAGGATTCCCTTACCTTGACCAAAGAGCGGCCCGTAATTGATCCGTCCCTGATTTTCTACCAAGATTTCCAGCGTGACCAGGCCACCAGCTGTGGTGATCTTCAACCCATCAGCACCAGTGGCGTCCGTCAGCACCCCGGCGTACCGCCCGTCTACCCATAGGTAGGCCCGGTCGTGCAGCGCACGGACTCTAATGGTGGCTTCGCCTACGGGCAGTACGGCATGGGCGCTGTAGTGGACCAATCCGCGGTCGAGTCCTAGTTGTTCAAAGGACAGCGGCTTAACACTGCGCACAGGCTCGACGGCGCGAACAAAATCTAGCAGTTCCGTCCCCCGGAAGAGGTCAAACGCGGCTGCTGTAAGCACCGGAGCGGGACGCTCCAAATGAGCTGGAACAGGTGTCAATTCACGTCCAGATGCTCTGAAGAATTCTTCACGCATGGCATGATATTTTTCCGTCAAGCGACCGTCTTCGGCGATGGGGGCATCCGAGTCATAGCTAGTGACTGTGGGCTGGATGGCTCCGTCGTGATTAGCGCCGGAACCCAGTCCAAAGTTGGTTCCGCCGTGAGCCATATACAGGCAGATTGAGCCGCCAGTATCAAGGACCTTCTTGGCTTCTGCGGCGGCATCCTTGCCGGGGCGAGTGTGGTGGTCTTCTCCCCAATGATCAAACCAGCCGTTCCAGAATTCGACGGTAAAGAAGGGTTCGCCGGGGCGCCGACGCTCCCAGACAGCATCGGCTTCGTCGCCGCGCGAGCCCAGCGTTGCCGTTGCCCAAGTATCCGGCAGGGAGCCGCCGTCAAGGAAGTAGTCGGTGCCGCCGTCGGCCGTGAAAAGGATCTCGGTAATGCCACGGTCAATAAGAGCCTGCCGGTTCCAGCGCAGATATTTCTGGTCATCGCCGTAGCTGCCGTATTCATTTTCAATCTGGACGGCCACTACGGGTCCGCCGTTGCATGCCTGCAGAGGCGCAATGACGGGCAGCAAACGATCAAACCAACGTCCCACCACGTCGGTGAACAACGGGTCAGAGGATCGCAGCACCATCTCAGGATCGGAAATGGCCCAGGCGGGGAAGCCTCCGTTGTCCCATTCGGCGCAAATGTAGGGCCCCGGACGCACAATGACATCCAGTCCCGCATCGCCGGCCAGAGTGATGAACTGGGCCAGGTCCTTCCAGCCGGTGAAATCAGGCGCCACATCCGCCGAAGGCTGGTGGAAGTTCCAAGCCACGTAGGTATCCAGAGTGTTAACGCCCAAGGCTACTAGACGCTCGATTCGGTCCTGCCACTGTTCAGGGTGGATCCGAAAATAGTGCATGGCACCGGCAATGATGCGATGCGGCGATCCGTTCCTGAAAAGCTGACGATCCGCGTAGCTAAGCGTTGACGTTGGCGTTGGCGTTGGCGTCAGCACAGCCGACCCCTCCGGCGGGGGTAGGGCACGGTCATCGGCGGTGCCTGAAGAGGTCACAAACGTAGACAACTCAACTCCTGGAATTAGGGCCAACGCGGAAACAGTGCCTTGTTATGGATAACAACCTCGCCTGCGTATTCTTCGCAACCGTAACATGAACCGCCAATTTCAAGCCAATTCGAGGTATGTTACAAGCTAACAACTAGAATTGTCTCCAAAATCATTCCGCACGCTTCGCGCAGGCTGCAAGAACCCTCCACCTCAAGGAACACCATGAGCACGCAGCAATATGAACGTGGCCCGGCGATGCGGGACGTCGCAGCTGCAGCAGGAGTGTCTGCACAGACGGTATCCCGTGTTCTCAACGAACATCCCAACGTTCAGGACAGCACCCGACGGCGAGTGTTGGCGGTCATTGACGAGCTCGGTTACCGCCGGAATAACACGGCCCGGGCACTGGTAACTGGCCGATCTAAGACCATCGGCGTGTTGACTCTGTCCACCAACAACTACTCACGCTCATCCTTGGCGCTGGGTATTGAACTGGGCGCCCGCGAGGCTGGCTACACCGTGAATTCGGTGACCTCCAGCCTCAGCCCTCAGAGCGTCATCGACGCCGTCAGCCGGTTGGTCTACCAAGGCGTAGATGGCATCATCATCGCCGCACCACTGCAAGAAGCTGTTGGTCAGGTAGAAAAAATCACGGCCCGCATCCCCACCGTCAACACCGACGGCTCATCCGGTATGGGCGATCGCATGGTGGGCGTGGACCAGGACGTTGCAGCTGTGGTGGCCACCAAACACCTCTTGGATCTGGGGCACAAGACCGTTTGGCATCTCTCCGGCCCTGTTGATTGGTCTGATGCTTCCAGCCGACTGAACAGCTGGCGGCGCACCCTGCAGGAGGCCGGCCGCGAGGTTCCTCCGGAACTGCACGGTGACTGGAGCCCGGAATCTGGTTACCGCAACGGGCTTATCTTAGGGCGGATGCCCGAGGTCACAGCCATCTTCGTGGCCAGCGATGAAATGGCTTTTGGCGTAATTCGGGCCCTCACGGAACTGGGCCGACGTATTCCTGAAGACGTTTCCGTGGTCGGCATCGATGACATCGATTTGGCAGCTTATTCCACGCCACCGTTGACGACTGTGCGGCAGTCATTCGAAGATACCGGACGCCGTGCGGTGCACCGCCTCGTCGCCCAAATCACCGATCCTAGGGCAGCAAATACTCCGGACATCGTGGAGCCTGCGCTGATTGTGCGCGCAAGCACCGCTCCTCCGCCGGCGGAATAGTTTCTCTAGCTTGGCCGCCGTCTGCTAAACAAGCGCCTGCGCTACCAGAAGTGGGATGCCAAAAATGGGGTCCTGGCGCAGAATGAGTACCTCATCCAATCCGTGCTGGGCAAGATGCGCGCGGAAGGCCTCCTGCAGCGCCGGAACGTTGCTGCCCAGGCCGCTGCCCAGCACCACCGGACCGGTAATCTTCAACTGGTTGGCAACCTTTGCGGCCATCTGGGCCAAATCTGCACCCGCCTTGTCCACGAGCAGCAACGCATGCTCATGGCCTCTGGCGGCGGCCGCGAAGATGATCGGCGAAGCTGCAGCCCAGTAGCGCCGGGATGTGCCCTGGTGGAAATGCGCAATCAGGGACTGTGGTTCGGCCAGTCCGCAGTAGTCAAGAAGGGCAGCTGTGAGGTCATCGACAGGTTTCCCGGCATCCATCCGCCGCAGGCTGTACCGCACGGTTTCGCGTGCCAGCCAGTAACCGCTGCCCTCATCGCCCAACAAATAGCCCCAACCCCCGGCGCGGGCGTTTTTACCCGAATCGTTGATGCCCCAAGCCGCTGACCCCGTTCCGGCAATGACGGCCACCCCTGATGTCGCCCCGGCAGCAGCCAGCAGCAAGCGGGTGTCATGGACCACCTCAACCTGAGCGCCCGGGACAAAAGGCGCGATGAGGCTCCGCAGTGCGGAGGCGTCGTCGTCCGTGTCGACGCCTCCCGCCCCGACCAAAACATGTGTTGCCCCGTCCACCTCCAGCTGCGCGAACAGCGCGGCCATATTTTCCCGGGCCATTTCGGGGCTGACGTTTTGGACATTGGTGCTGCCAACGCTGGAATCGCTGGTCACCGCACCGTCACTCCAAACGATTCCGCGCGTCTTCGAACCGCCAATGTCAAGGCCCACCAAGCGCGAGGCAGCCGGGCGAGAAGTCAAGGTGTTTTTGTTCACACCCCTAGACTAATGCCATGTTCAACACACCCTTAATTGCCGCACCAATGGCTGGCGGAACCACGACGGCGGCCCTCGCGTTGGCAGCCCAGGGCGCCGGCGCCTTTGCGTTCGCAGCCGGCGGCTATAAGACTGCGGAGCAGCTCGCCGCACACATTGCACCCTTGCGTGCAACGGGCGTCGACTTTGGCGTTAACTTGTTTGTACCGCGGACAGCACCGCTGGGAGCTGCCGATGCGGCTAGCTTGGCCGCATACCGGACAGAACTGCTGACTACGGCTGCCCGCTACGGCGCCGAGGTGCCACTCGCCGCGCCGGAGCCCAATGATCCACGGGTGCAAGATTACTGGGACGAAAAAATTGCTCTGCTGCTGGCGTATCCGGTCCCAGTCATCAGCTTTACCTTCGGACTGGCGCCGGCCGAGGTTGTGTCCCGGTTGCATGAAGTGGGGACGCGGGTAGTCGCCTCCGTGACCTCGGTTGCTGAAGCAGTGGCAGCTGTATCCACCGGAGTCGACGCATTGATGGTTCAGCATGCCAACGCCGGAGGCCACACGGCAGCATTTTTAGCTGTGGGCAGCCGGGCGGCGGGGGGCTCGCCGGCGGTGGCGCCCCCGTCCGAAGCTCACGTCACACTGCCACAATTGTTGACCGAGGTGCGCTCTGCCGTGTCCTTGCCGTTGGTCGGTGCTGGCGGCGTGAGTGGGCCCTCCGAAGCTAAAGCTGCCCTGGCCGCTGGAGCCACGGCAGTAGCTATCGGAACCGCACTGATCCGCACCGAAGAGAGCGGAGCCCGCCCCCTGCATAAGGACGCCTTGGCCGACCCCAGCTACACCCGCACGGCCATGACCCGAGCCTTCACCGGCAAACCGGCTCGGGCCTTGGTTAACGATTTTGTCAGGGACCACACGGACACGGCCCCGGACGCCTATCCCGAGGTGCATTTCCTAACCGTGCCGCTACGGGCAGCCGCGGCTGCAGCACAGGATCCGGGCGCCGTGAATCTTTGGGCGGGAACCGGTTGGAAGACAGCTCAGGCTGCACCGGCGGCCACCGTGGTTCGAGAAATCCTGCGAGAGCTCTAGCCGACGCAATCCGACGCGCTCCAACACGCTCCAACACGGTCCAACGACGACGCAATTGTTCGGGAATTTGCTAGTATGGCGAACTAACGGACGTTTCAAACAAAAATATCCCCGCAAAGCACGCATACCTTGGAGGATCCCATGGCATCACCAGTGAAGAACGCTCGGCGCGAACAGACTCAGGCCGGCCAGCACGCCGAGCCGCTGGACGCCGTCGACCGTCAGATCATCGACACACTGGTGGCTGATGCGCGAATCACCAACCGCGACCTTGCCGACGCCGTGGGGATCGCCCCTTCCACCGCCCTGATGCGCACCCGGGCTCTCATGGAACGTGGCGCCATCGAGGGTTTCGAAGCCAAACTGAACCTGGCCTCGATTGGCCGCGCCGTCCAAGCCCTGATTGCCGTGCGGTTGCGCGCTCACGACCGGGAAGAAATTGACACGTTCACAGCCCGTGTTCCACTGCTGCCTGAGGTCCTTTCTACCTTCCACACCTCCGGATCCGTGGACTACCTGCTGCACATTGCCGTCCGCGACACTGATGCCCTGCGGGACTGGGTGCTGGACAACTTGACCACCGATCCTGTGGTTGGGCATACCGAAACCACCCTGGTCTTCCAACACATTCCGGGGCATACTGGCCCGCTGGACTAGCCGCGTCACGCAAATGCCACGCACCTGACCCATAATGGGCAGGTGACCATCATTGACAACGCCGTGTACGTCAACGGTAAGCGCTTCGCCGATCCCATTAGCCTCGAGCAGACCTACGAGGTCATGGATGCCTGTGACGGCATGGCCTGGATTGGCATGTTCCGTCCCGATCTAGCCGAGATGGAATCTCTGGCCGCCGAGTTCTCACTCCATGAGCTGGCTGTAGAAGACACGGTTAAGGCCCACCAGCGCCCCAAACTGGAGAGGTACGACGACGTTCTCTTCACCGTGCTCCGGCCCGCCAGATACATTGATGCCACGGAGTCGGTGGAGTTCGGGGAGTTGCACATTTTCACTGGCAAGGACTTTGTGGTCACCATCCGCCACGCGGAATCCCCAGGGCTAGCTTCCACGCGTACCCGGCTCGAGGCCGATCCCGAACTCTTGGCCATGGGCCCGGAGGCTGTGCTGTACGCGATCCTGGACCAGGTGGTTGACGACTACAAGCCCGTGGTCAACGGACTAGAAAATGACATCGACGAGATTGAGGACCAGCTCTTTTCCGGCGACCCTCATGTCTCCCGCCGTATTTACCAACTCTCCCGTGAGGTCATCCAGTTCCAGCGGGCCATCCACCCGTTACAGGGCATGCTGGAAAAGCTCAAGGCCGGCTTCGATAAGTACCACGTCAATGTTGAGCTGCAACACTACCTGCGCGATGTTGAGGACCACATTGACATTGTCACGGCGCGGGCCGACTCCTTCCGCCAACTGCTGCAAAACGCACTAACGGTTGACGGGACCTTGACCACCACCCGGCAAAATGAGGCCACCGCCGCCGAGAATGAGCAGATGAAGAAGATCTCATCCTGGGCCGCCATCTTGTTCGCACCCTCATTTGTGGGTTCAATCTACGGCATGAACTTTGACAACATGCCCGAACTGCACTGGGCGTTTGGCTACCCTTTTGCCCTGATTCTGATGTTCCTAGTGGGCTTCGTCATGTACCTGATCTTCAAAAAGAAGACTTGGCTGTAAGCAGGCTACTCAGGAATGAACCCCAAGCAGCCTGCCGGCAGTTCAGGGGAAGTTCAGGGGAGGTTCAGCGGCTGCCCTACCACTTACGTCCTGGCCAGTGCCGCAATGTCCTCCAGGAAATCGGCAGCGACAGCATCGCTGACGGTGGCCTTCGTCTCGGCAATAGTGTCCAGGTAGTCGGCCGTCACAGGGCCCCGAACCTGGGCGTTCCTCTCGGACGGCCCTTCAGCCGTGGCCGAAGCTGCCCCGGCGGAGGAGCCAACCAACCCACCGAGGGAGGCACCGCCGTCAAACATGGCTTTCTCCAGAGCACGCTGGGAGGCACTGCGAGCGGCAAACTCAATGTCGGCCGGAGAGAAGCCGCTGCTGGCCGCTACGAGCGCCGCAACGTCAATGGTGTCCACAACGTGGGCCGGGATAAAACGGTTCCACATGGCGGCGCGGGCCTGCTCATCCGGCAGCCCGATCGGAATCACGTAATCGAAACGCCCGTGGCGCAAAAACGCCGAATCGAGCGACCGGATGAAGTTCGTGGCACACACCAGCAGGCGGCCCGGCTGGTCGCGGAAGGCCGGAATAATCTTCAGAAGCTCGTTTGTGACACCCTGCATGGGCGACGGCGGCTCCCCCGAACGCTGCGAGGCAATCTCCTCAACCTCGTCAATAAATACCACTACGTGTTCCAACTCGGCGATGTCCAAGAAGGTCTGGCGCAGGGCCCCAGCCAAACCGCCCGGCTCGCCTGCCAATCGCGATGGGAAGACCTCCACAAAGGGCCACTCCAGCCGGGACGCAATCGCCTTAGCAAAAGTAGTTTTCCCTGTCCCTGGAGGACCAAAAAGCACCACCGCACGGGGCGGCACCACCCCGAACTCCTCCGCCAATTCGGACTCCGCTAGAGGTAGCACGAGTCGCCGCTCCAGCAGTTCCTTTTCGCCCGTCATACCTGCCACACGATCCCAGAGATCCCTCGGCAAGACCCGCCCGCCGAGCTCCTCCAAGACGCCGAGTTCGGCGCGTTGGACGGGGATGTGGCGTTCAAAGTAGCGCAAGTTCTTTTTAACCACAAAGCCCCGGTTGGTGAACGCCTCTACCCGCGTTTCCGTCTCCGGCATCAGGGCGGAGAGCTTGTTCAAACCGTGCGCGGCCATACGGTTTTCGACGGCGGCCAACAGTAGCGTGCCGATGCCCCGGCCCCTGAAGGGCGGCAGTGTGGCCAAGAAAACTATCCAGCCTTGGTCGTGAGCGGCACGGCCCACAGCGGCACCCACAATGCTCTCGCCCTGAACAGCAACCACCGCATGGTCCTTTTCGCAGGACGCCAGCACTTCGGACAGATCGTAAACAGGCTGCACACCGTTGTCGCGCAACGCCTGCCACAGCTGAAGGATGCCCTCAACATCTTGTGGGTGGAAATCCCGAATGGTCCATGGGCTCATAAATCTGCCGCTCCTTTGCGTTGATCAGTCCCGCCATCTTGACACTGTGAGCCATGTCATAGCAAAACGAGAAACAAATCCCTCCACTGTGCGCGCTGTACAAAGCGAACACCTTCTCTGACATATAGAAAGCTGGGCTCATGAGCATTGATGTTGCTACCGAGAACGACCTCCATAAGGAACTTATTCTGGACGGCGAAACCGCCGCGGCACTGTTCTTAGAAGCACGCACAGCCAACAGCTGGTCAGATGAAGAAATCAGCGATGAAACGCTGCAGGCAATTTACGCTCTGACCAAAATGGGTCCGACCGCCATGAACATCCAACCGCTGCGCATCACCTGGGTTCGCTCGGAAGAAGCTCGCTCTCGCTTAGTGGAGCACATGGGCGATGGCAACAAGGCCAAGACACTCACCGCACCCATGGTGGCCGTGCTGAGCTACACCAATGATTGGCACGATCTGCTGCCCACCACCGCTCCGCACATGGCCAAGATGATCCCCATGTTTGAAGGCAACGCTGACATGCGTAAAACCATGGCCGTCAATAATGCCCACCTCCAGGCTGGCTACTTTATCCTCGCCGCCCGCTCAGCGGGACTGGCGGCTGGCCCCATGACAGGCTTCGACGCAGCAGGTCTGGATGCCGAGTTCAATGCAGACACTGTCTACAACTCCTTCATGGTGGTCAACCTGGGCAAGCCCAACGGTGTAATTGATCGGGAACGCCTACAGCGCCTCGAATTCGAGCTGGCTACCGTGACGTTGTAAGAATATATTCCAGCCGTAGCCGGCTGCTGTGGGACTAAGTCTCATCCAGCGCGTCGTCCTTGGTTTTTCACCAAGGCCGACGCGCTTTTTGCTGCCCGGAACTGCCTGGAGCCACGGAGGGGTGACCCTAAGATGTTTTCGAGACTGATTTTCACCCACGCCTCGTCCAATGGCATCCAATCGCTAAGCCTTCACCGCGAAAAGATTTGAAACTGCCGAAGGAATCAAACTCTGTTCACGTCTATAACTCTTCTCTTCTATGGTGACGCCACCGGCCAAGCTCCCGACCAATGTCTCTGCAGAAATAAACAGTGCGAACGTCACCGGTGAAGATTCCCACTGAGATGCAACTGAATCCAATTAAAGAACTGACCATGACAGGTGCATGCAGCGCTCAGTTCCTGTTGGGCGGATTGCTATTGCTGCTGGCCGGAGCATTCACAGTGTTCAACCACTGCAATAAAGTAGTGCCCTCGGCAGCGCGCTGCCGTTAGTTTCGGCTGAGTCGCCGGCAATGCGGGCCTTGGTCCACTCGATCAAATCCTCGAGCAGCGCTGAACCATCGGTAACGACACCAGAGGGGCCCTGGCCCGCATATTTCTTGTACGCGAGCTCCTGCCCGGAGGCGCAGAGAGCGGCAATATAGGCATCTTTGACCTCTGGAACCACTAAAGTGTCGAACTCGACCGGGGCTACGAATAGTCAGAACGGTTCTGGCAGAACCGGCGTGTCAGCCGGTACCTGGCCCATCCAGCAGTGTCTGCTCGTTCCGGACCGTTGTCCAACTCTACGGATGAGGCTCACTGTTTATGGTTAGACAACGCTGCTCAAGCGGAGCAGCCGGGGCTAGACTGACGCCATGAATGCACATGCTCCTGCCCCTGTTACTGTCACCGTCACCGGCGCCGCTGGCCAGATCGGTTATGCGTTGCTTTTCCGGATTGCATCGGGGGCCATGTTGGGCCCGGATGTGCCGGTCAAGCTCAATCTGCTAGAAATCCCGCAGGCCGCAAAAGCCGCTGAAGGAACAGTCTTAGAACTGATGGACTGCGCATTCCCACTGGTGGCGGGTTTGGAGGTTTTCGACGATCCGATCAAGGCGTTTGAGGGCGCCAACATCGCCATGCTGGTGGGTTCACGTCCGCGCGGGCCAGGTATGGAGCGCGCCGATCTCCTCAACGCCAATGGCAGTATCTTCTCGGTTCAAGGCCAGGCACTGAATGCCGGCGCTGCGCCCAACATCAAGACCCTGGTGGTGGGCAACCCCGCCAACACCAACGCCCTCATTGCGGCGTCCCACGCACCCGACATCCCGGCGTCGCGCTTCACGGCACTGACCCGACTGGATCACGACAGGGCTGTAGCGCAGTTGGCCGCCAAGACCGGATTCGCTGTTTCGAACATCAAGAACGTGGCCATCTGGGGTAACCATTCGGCCACCCAGTACCCAGACATAAGCCATGCCACGGCAGGCGGAGCGCCCGCGACCTCATTGGTGGAGGAGTCCTGGATTGCCGAGGAGTTCATCCCCCGAGTGGCCAAACGCGGGGCCGAGATCATCTCCGTGCGCGGCGGATCATCGGCAGCATCGGCCGCCAATGCGGCCATCGAACACATGCGTTTGTGGATCCACGGCACCCCCGCAGACGATTGGACCAGCATGGCGGTCCCCTCCGACGGTTCCTACGGCGTGCCCGAGGACCTGGTCAGCTCATTCCCTGTCACCACAGCAAACGGCAACTACAGCATTGTGCAGGGCTTGGAGATCAGCTCATTCTCGCGCGCCCGCATTGACGCCTCCGTGGCGGAGCTCCAATCAGAAAGGGACGCCGTAGCCGCACTGGGTTTGCTCTGAGCAACTATTTTGGCACTTACTACTTCCGGCCTTTGGCAAAGTAGGCAAGCGGCCCGAAGAAGTTAATGAACGACGCCGCCACCCACCCCGCTTTTGATCCATTGACCTGCGCCGGGCTTCTCGTGGCGATGTCCCGCAGTGCGGCTGCCTGAAGCGTCAGCTGGAGAATTCCGGCGGCAACCATCATGCCACGCTTTCCTTTGCTCAAGTCTTTCCATTGCTTCTTCATGACCCGTCCCTTGATCTTTTGTAGTTTTCTATAGCCTCGCGCACGTGCCGTGCTCAAAGAATCGCATGTTCAAAAACCCAAGGCAATGCGGTGGTGATAAGTCTGTGCCTCGCCCCGGGAACTGCGTCCATACCGTCCGCGGCTGGGTAGGCTTCGTCACCGGCCCAGAGCACTCCGTCTGCACGGTTTCCCGTTTCGGATACCAGAAGGTGACTGTTGTATTTTGTGGCGGCGCCAGCTCTCGCGTCCGCCAGCACATCAGCCACGGATGCGACGCCGTCGAGGTTGTGCAAAGTGACCCAAGTGGGAGCAACGAGCGTCATCTCTCCCCGGGCATGCCGTTCAAGTGCTTGGGCGGGGGTGAGCCAGGCGTAACGGTCGTGTTCATCCGGGTTGAGCACAATTTGACCAGGCGCTGCCGGCGCCACCATGAACCAGGTACGGAACCGGCGCGGGATGGCCTGCATGGGGATCCACTGCGAGACCCAGATCAGCTCCTCTGGATCAAGTTGCTGCCCGGTCTCTTCTGCTAATTCACGCAGCCCGGCAGCGCGGGCCGCAGCAAGCTCATCCACTACGCTTCCGAAACCGTCAACGCGGTCTTCGGGATCGACCTTCCCACCAGGGAAAACCCACGCACCACCAAAGGTGCGGCTACTAGCGGGTCGCTCCAGCAACAGCGTCTCCAACCCTGAAGCACCGTCACGCAAAAGGACCACGGTGCAAGCATCTTCCAACGGTGCAAGCTGTGCAACTGTCTCCATTCAGACAGCCTATCCATTGCCGTGGTCAATGCATGCGCGTGGCCTGCAAATCATTGGTGCAGTTCATCATGACTTGCCTGGACAGCCACGGTCGCAGGGGGCCGACTATCTGGCTCATCTGCCGATTGGGGCTCCCTCCGATCCGGTCAGTAGCCCGGGTTGCTGCCCTTTTCATGTGCCTGCAAGGTAGCGGTGGCCTGATCAAGGAAGTCATCGACTTGGTCTTGGTCATAGCCGTTGCGAAACTTAGTGACGGAGAATCGTTGGTGCACCACCTCTCCCGCGAGGATCGTGCCAGCGCGGCCGGCTTCCCACTGAAGAAGGGATTTCTGCAAGCTATCCAGAAAAGCGTCTACTTCTGACATCTCGTAGCCGGCACGGAACTTGGTCATCGAAAACTTGACCTTATTTATGTCCGAACTATGCATGATCCTCCTCTGCAATTCCTCTTAGTAATTCTTCTCAGCGAATATGAGTCTATTCGTCCGTCATTGTGCCGCCAACAAGGCTGCCTTGGCCAGCGGCCCTCCCGTGATGGCCCCCAAATCCCCGTCTTCGACAAAGACGGCCACGGCAATATCGCCCTGAGCGGCAATGACCCATGAATGGGTGCGTGGCGGGGTTTCTGAGCCAAATTCGGCCGTTCCCGTCTTTCCAATCGCTTCGGCACCGGGCAGATCAGCCAGGGTAGACAAATAGCCATCAGTCACTACAGCCCGCATCATGGTGCGCAGGTCACCGGCTTCTTTGACCGTCAGGGCAGCACCGTCGGCAGCTTTGGCTTTGCCGTCATGGCCATCCACGAGAACGGGCACCACCATGGAACCCTTAACCATGGAGGACATCATGGTGGCCATGGCCAGCGGCGAGGTCAGCACTTTGCCTTGTCCGATCAACGACGCTGCATGCTCGGTTCCCTTGGAATCACGCGGCACAGCGCCCATGTAGGCATCCAAGCCCAGGTCATTGACCATGCCGATCCCCAAAGCTCCAGCGGCGTCAGCCAACTGCTCCTGCGAGAGTTTTTCAAACTGGGAGACAAAAGCGGTATTGCAGGAATGTGCGACGGCGGTGGTCAAGGACACCTCACCCGTCACCTCGGGCGCATAGCCGGGTGCGTTGAGGAACTTCTTGCCGTCAGCAGTGAACTCAGGCGTACAGCTCACTGTTGATTCCGGTCCCATCCCCATACGCAGCAATCCCAGCGAGGTAGCCATCTTGAAGGTGGAACCCGGGGCGTACTGTCCCAGGAACGCTGTGTTGTAGCCGTTGCTGTCAGGACCATTGGCCGAGGCCAGAATTGCGCCGGTGGAAGGGCGCATAATCACAATTGAACTGGGTGTTTTTACACTCTCAAGTGCCGCTTCTGCCGCACTTTGAATGCTAGGAACCAACGTGGTTTTCACGTCCTTGCCCTTGATGGGGTCAACGATCAAGAGGGGGCGCGGTGGTGAGGCGGGGGCGGCCGGTGTGGCCCCGGCGTCGTCCGTAGCAGTTGCAGTGGGAGCCGGATCAACCGCAGCCGGTACTGCGCTGATGGTTACCCCGGGGGTACCGGATAGTTGGGCATCAAAAGCATCTTGCAGGCCGCCGGTTCCAACCATCTGACCGGAGACAATCTTGCCCTCCGACTTTTCGATGTCCTCCGCTGTGGCTTCATGCACCGTGCCGAGAATCGCTGAAGCAAAGGTACGAGATGGCGCCAACGGCATGGTGTCCGGCACAACGAGAATTCCGGCGATTGTTTTGAGTTTGTCCTGGTTCAACGCCTTGAAGGCATCCTCGCGCAGAGTGATGGCGTCGACGAAAGCCACGGGCCCGTAAGCCTTGACCTTTGCGGCGTAGGCCTCGGCGTCAATGTCCAGAGCTGCCGCCAACGCCTTAGCGGATGCATCGGCTTCCGGCTCACTCAAACCGTCCTTGTTGATACCGACAATGTGAACAGGCCTTTCCTTCATGATGGCCTCACCATCGGCGGAAAGAATTCCTGCCCGTTCACTCTCCGTGGTGCTGATCTGGAATCGCTCCCCCGCTTGGAGATCCGGTTGAACCATTTCCGGAGACCAGGTGATATCCCAGCCACGTCCGTCGCGCTTCATATCGGCACCGGTTGAGTACGTCCAGGTTTTTTCAACCTTCGGCAGTTTCCATGTGTATTTCAGCGACACGCGAGCAGTGTCTTCATTGATCTCAACACCGCTGACAGCCACTGTTGGCCACACCGGATCAATGTCCTTGGCAAGATCTGTGAGTTCTTTTTGTACGTCGGTGGAGGGCTTATCGAAACTCAAATCGCCCACAGTGTGGGAGGTCAGCGCCGTGGCCAAAGCATCTGCCGTGGACGTGCCGTCATCGGGTGGAGAACAGGCACTTCCTCCAACAGCAAGCCCAAGGACTAGCAAGATACCGGTGATGTGACGAAACATGGGCTCCCTGACGTAGTTTGAGATTTAGCCTACCGCTCTGACACGGTGGGGTTGGCGGCGACTGACCCGGATTTGAATGAATACTGAGGATCTGACTTGCTCCCGGCGTAGACGTTGATCTCTCTGGACAAACAGGGCTTGTCCAGCCGGATAGTCTTTTGCCGATCGACTAGCTGGATGGCTAGTCGCTTGGTTTTTTGGTGGTTTTGCTGATGAGTTTCTTGAGCCATTTCGGGTATTCGGGCCGGTCTGGTTCGGTATTTAGCGGTGGCCGGTATTTACCACTGGGCGTGATCCAGCCGATCCGCCCATCCTTGGTGAGCTTCGGCGTCCAGCCCCGCAACCGGATCCCGGCCCGTTCTGGTTCATCAATACTCCGCCGACGACCACGACGATTCTTATCATCCTTGAAGTGCTTCATTAAATGATGACGTTTACACGCTGGACGTAAATTAGCCATTACCGAAGGCCCACCAAATTCAAAAGCCCGTAAATGATCTAATTCCGTATCCATTACTGGATTAGGACAATTCGGTACATAACAACACCCAGCCAAAGCCTGCAACACCGCCCGTTCCGCAGCCCGCAACGTGTACCGTTGCGGCTCCAACGGCAACGCCTCCCCCGTGATCGGATCAGTCAACACCCGCAAGAACGAAGAACCATTACTCAACAACTTCCGCGCTATCTCCTCCGGCACCGGACCACCCTGAGGACCCACCAATTCCGCCGGCTCATCCGTAATCCCCAACAACCCCAAGAACGGGACCTTCACCAACACCAACGCCTCCGGCATCGGCGGATCCACCAACACACCATTACCCGCCAACTCAGCAAGCTGCTGCAAATACTCAGCATTCGGATCCTCCACAATCCCATCCACCACACCATCAACCAACCCAGAACCATCCCCCACCACACCAAGCACATCAGCAGCATCAGGCGGGGCAAGCGGTACTGCAGGATCGGGCGGATCGCTATGGTCAGGAGGATCAGCTTGGTCAGGAAGGTCAGGAAGGTCTGTCAGGTCGGCGCCCTCAGAAGGATCATCCAGATCGCTATGATCCCCCGGATCGGGAGGGTCTGCAGGGTCACTAGCGAAATAGAGCTCCGCAGCCGAAAGACCTGAATCAACACCAGAATCAGCACTAGCAGTAGAGCTAGAACCAGCACCCGAGCTAGAGCCGGCGTTAGAACCAGCACCCGAGCTAGAGCCGGCGTTAGAGCCGGCGTTAGAGCTAGAGCTAGAGCTATCGGGTCTGGTTGGGTTACCGAGTCCTCCAGAACCGCCACAATCAACGCTAGAACGAGAACCAGCACCGGAATCAGCACCAGAACGAGACCCGGAACCATTGCTAAAGCCAGTTTCAGGGCTGGTGCCAGTGCCGGTTGTGGGTTCTGTTGACGTGGTGGCTGGTTCTGTTCCTGGGGCGGGAGTGCCGGTGGCGGTGGCGGTGTTGAGGGTGGCTTCGGCGTCGTCGAGTAATCCGGTGGCCGTGGCCGGGAGTTTCTGCCCTAGAAGCAGAATCGCAGCAATATCAACCCGTAACTGCGCCAGAGTCCTACGCTCACGCACATCTTGGCCCGTACCAGCAGCATCCGCCTCACGCTGCGCCCGCACACCATCAGCCTTGATCGCCCGCGCCAACCTAGTACATCGGGTATAAATCCCTGAAGCACTCACCGCCGGCATATGTAACCCCAACCACGCCATCCCGTCAGCACCCACATCACAACTGAGCTTCCGCTTCGCGAAAGCCTCCTTGACCCGCACCGGAATACTCTCCGGAAACATCTTCTCCCTGGCCCGACGAGCCTTCCCCACAAACGAACACGCCGTAGTCCCCGGAGCCAGAAACAACAACCGCTCCTCTAACACCGATTCATCCACCACCGACGAACTACCCATAGACCCCAACGTCGCGATCTCCTCATTGATCGCCACCGCATGACGCCACGACAACTCCCCCGCCGCCAACCCCTCTAATACTGCCGGACGCTCGCGCACCAACACCACACTGTGCTCCATCAACGACGCCGCAGTAGGCTCCGGAATCCCTAACGCGAACGACACCTCAGTAGCCAACCCAGCCTCAGAAACCTGACTCTGAAAA